>DATDFH010000111.1:0-2183 GCA_036522715.1 Verrucomicrobiia bacterium | reverse complement strand
CATGGGCAAGCCCGGCCAGTTTCCACCGCTGGTCGGCTCGGAATGGGTGAACGCGAAGGGCGCGAATCGGGTGATTCCCATCCCGCTCTTTGGGCTGACTGGCCCGATTGTCGTCAAGGGTCAGGAATGGAACCAGTCCATGACCGCAATGGGCGGTTCGCTCTCGGATAGCGACATCGCTGCGGCGCTGAGTTACGTCCGGAATTCCTGGGGCAACAAAGCGCCTTTCGTCACGCCCGAACAAGTCAAGGCAGTCCGGGCGGAGTTGGGTAATCACGGGCCGATGACGGCTGAGGACCTGAAGAAGCGCCCGGAAGAGTGAGCGTCGAGCGGTTCTCGATTTGGTCCATCGCCCACCGCGCGTGCTCGGAGAGCAATGGCTCGGAATCCTTCGCCGCTTCACGTAACGCAGGCAACGCGCTTTCGTCGCCGACGTTTCCGAGCGCCACGCATACGTTCCGCAGCAGGCCGCGGCGTCTCGTGCGCAGCATCGGAGTGCCGGCGAATCGCTTTTTGAAACCGGTTTCATCGAGCTTGAGCAACGCGATTAAATCTGGCGTCGCGAGGTCGGGGCGCGCGTGCGATTTCATCAACCGCCCTTCGCGGGCAAACCGGTTCCACGGACAGGCCGCAAGGCAATCGTCGCAGCCGTAAATGCGATTGCCGATGGCGGGGCGCAGTTCGACGGGGATCGAGCCTTTTAGTTCAATGGTCAGGTAGGAGATGCACAGCCGCGCATCAAGTTGGAACGGCGCGGTGATTGCGTGGGTCGGGCAGGCCGTGATGCAGCGCGTGCATGAGCCGCAGCGATTTTTCTCCGACGCGTCCGGCTCGAGTTCCAGCGTCGTGAGTATCTCCGCGAGGAAAATCCAGTTGCCCAGCTTCCGGCTGATGACGTTGGTGTGTTTGCCGATGAAGCCCAGTCCCGCGCGCTCGGCCAAATCCCGTTCCAGCAGCGGTCCGGTGTCCACATACCAAAGCGAGCGCGAGCCCTCGCCACCGAGTTGGTTCACGAACTCGGCCAGGGCTTTCAATCGTTCCCCGACAACATCGTGGTAGTCATCGAACCGGGCGTAGCGGGCAACGACGCCGGAGTTTGTATATCGTCCCGCCGCCGCGGAATCAGAATTCTCGTAGCTGGCAGCCAAACAAATCGCACTCCGCGCGCCAGGCAACACGCGGCGCGGCTCGACACGTTTCTCCGCGCCGCGCGCCATGTAACCCATCTCGCCGTGGTGGCCCGCATCGAGCCAGTGGCGAAACTGCGGTGCGTTGGCGGGCGGTTCGGCGGTCGTGAAACGGCAATCGTCGAAGCCCAGTTCAAGCGCTCGTTGCCGGATGGCGTCTTTCATCGGTGCGTGGACTGCGCCATGCGAAATTGGTGGATGACCTGTTGCGTCAGTTCCCGAATACAGCGCAACTCGGTGCTCAACAGCACGTCGGCCTGGCGGTAAAACGGCTCGCGCACCGCGAGCAGCGAGCGAATCTTCCCCTGCGGATCAGGATCGTTCAGCAACGGCCGGTGGCTTTGCCCACGCACGCACTCCCAGATTTTTTCCGGCGACGCCCACAGGCACACGACCAACGCATGAGTCTTCAGGCTGGCGAGATTGGCGGGATCGACCGGCAGTCCGCCGCCGGTGGCAATGACCGTTTTCGTGTGGCTCGCCAATTCCGCCACGACCTGACATTCCAGTTCGCGAAACGTAGCTTCGCCTTGCTGCGCGAAAATGTCGTTGATGGATTTGCCCGTGCGCGATTGGATCAACTCGTCCGTGTCCAGAAACGTGAAGTGCAGTTGCTCCGCCACGAGCCGTCCGACGGACGACTTACCGGTGCCCATGAAGCCAATGAGGGCGAGGTTTTCGATCCGGCGCGCGGTGCTCATGGGGGGAGTCTAAAGTCCAAAGTCCAAAGTCCAAAGTCCAAAGTCGCCCGGGTGACTCGCTTTGGACTCAGTTTCAGATCACGAAGTCCGACGCGCTCAACGGCTCCTGCTCCAGCTTTCGCGCGCGGTCGCAAAGCTCGGCCAGCGTCACACGCTCCATGACGCTCACGATGGCGTCGCGGGTTTCCTTCATCACGCTGCGGATGGCGCAACGGGATTCATCGGGGCAGGAGCACTTCTCGTAAAACTTTTCGCTCACGCAACTCACCGGCGCGAGCGGTCCTTCGATATGCCG
>DATDFH010000110.1:0-5107 GCA_036522715.1 Verrucomicrobiia bacterium | reverse complement strand
GTCGCTCATGAGTTCAATGCCGCCGAGCGGGGCGTTGCTGCGCGTGCTCGGCAGGTTGAACGCCACGGTGTCATGCAGCGGCGTCGCGAGCACGCGGCGGCCGGGCGCGATATTGGTCGTGCCGAGCGTGTAGCCGCGCAGCAAATCGGCCTGCAAATACTGGAGGTGCGTGATGTCGTAGATCTTTCCGACATTGGTGCCGAGCGTCTGCGCGGTGCCGCCGGGCACGCGGAGATTGTAGGGCTGCTGTTTGTCCGCCGCGTCGCGCGCGGTCACGTTGCGACTGACGACGAGCGCGAGTCCGCGCGCCGCGAGATCGGCTTGGAAAGTCGCGAGATCGACGTTTTCCGCAGCGAAGACCGCCGCCTCGATGCCCGCGACGTTGCCATTGCCAGCGGTGCCGGGGTTGGTGCGGGCGCGAACTTCGACGGGCTGCAATTCCCATAGCGCGTTCGTCTGAGTGACGCGGCCCGTGCGCGTCCAGTAGCTCACGCTGTTTGTCAGCCCGGTGGTGAGAAAGCTGTTCGTCGTGTAGAAGCCGCCGCTGCCGGCATTCGTCGCGAGCAGGGCAAGACGATATTTGAACAGCGCGTTCGGCGCGGCGTCCGTTCCGAAGTTGATGTCAACGTTCGTCGCCGGCGTGAACGCCGCGATGATCGTGCCGTCGGACATCGGAAGCGGATTGCGATACACGCCGACCGCGTTCGGCCCGGCGGTGCTTTTGGGCGTGATGTAAGTGATGACCATGTTGGTCGGGTTCACAGTCGGTCCGCCGGTGAGTTTGAAAATCTGCCCGGACGCGTGGAAGCCGCCATTGGAGCTGAAGTCCGGCGAATCAATGCCGAAGTAGGTGCCCGGCGCGCGCGGGTCCTCGACGATCTGGAACATGTTCTCCATGTAGTTGGTGTTCGCACTCGCGATGCCCGCCGCGGCGCGATTGGCATTGGTGAAGTTGAAAAGGTTCGGGTCGTTGGTGAACGAGGGCTTGATGCCGAGCTGGAGTTCGTGCCGGCCGACGTGATTGAGCAGCTCCTCGTTGCCGCCGCCCTCGGGCATCTGCCACGGGAAGAAAAAGTTGAACGCATTGCCGTTCACGCCGAGCGCTGCGATGCCGTTGGAGTCGAAGTTGCGCGGCTCGGGAAAGTTTTCGATCACGATCGGATTCGTCGTGGGCTGCGACTCGGAGACAAAGTTGAACGAGCCGTTGGTTGCGCGGCCCAGCCGGTCGTCGGTGGCGTTGGAGTCCTGCACGAGATGATCCCAGCGGGTGAGGATCACGCGGCCGAAGCTGTCCACGAACGGATTGAACGCGCCGCTCGGCGCGTGATTGAGCATCCGCAAATTTCCGGTGACCGGATCGAGGCTCCAAATGCCCGTGACCGAAGGCTGGCCTTTGTATTCCTCCAACTGCGGAAAAAGGTTCGTGTCACCGTTCAGCGGTCGGTCGGAGGTGAAGAGAATGCGGCCGTCGGTGCCGTAGCTCGGGCTGATGTTGTTGTAGTTCGGCGGCTGGTTGCTGACGATCTGGATCGCCGGAACAACGTTCGTGTCGGCAACGACAGCGGCGAGATTTGTGATTTCGTAGAGCTGCCAGAAGAACGGCGTCGTGTCGTTGGTGCTTGTGGGCGCGCCGACAACCATGCTGAAGACGGCTTTGGTGCCGCTCCAATGCACCGCGGGATCGCGCACCGCGATGCCGACGCCGTCCTGCGAGCCGTTGGTGCCCAGGCCTGCTTTGCGCGTGAGGTTCACAAGGCTGAGATTCGTAGTCATCAGCCACAGATCGCCGCCGCGGCCTGCGTGCAGCGTGTCCCCGCGCTGATTGCCAAAAAGCGAGACAACTGAGACGAAAGTGTTTGAAACATTGCCATTGATCTCCTTCGGCGTTTGCACCTGGGTGACGAACAGGATTGGGTTCGTGAGCGTCGCGGCGGGCGCGGCGAGGGTCGTCGCGAGGGCGACGATGGCGAAAGCAAGCGCGTGGAGGCGGTTCATGGGCAAACTTTTGGCAATCATAGCTAGACGTGTGCCCCCGGCAACCGCGCGGCTTGGGCGCGCAGCTTGACACCCCGCGAGCCATTCCTCATTTTCGCATCCCCGGCGGGACGACACCGTCGGATCTGAGAAAGAATTTATGAGCCATAACCTGTTCAACACTCTTCAGTCCTTCGACCTCGGCAACGGGAAGCAGGGCAAATTTTATTCGCTGCCCGCGCTGGAGAAAGCCGGCGTTGGCCCGATCTCGCGCCTCCCGGTTTCCATCCGTATCGTGCTCGAATCCGTCCTGCGCAACTGCGACGGCAAGAAGGTCAGCGAAGCGAACGTGAAGGAACTGGCGAACTGGATGCCGACTGAATCGCGCACGGCGGAGATTCCGTTCGTTGTCGCGCGCATTGTGTTGCAGGACTTCACCGGCGTGCCGCTGCTGGTCGATCTCGCGGCGATGCGTTCAGCCGTGTCGAAGCTTGGCAAGAATCCCAAGATCATCGAGCCGCTCGTGCCGGTGGACCTTGTCGTCGATCACTCGGTGCAGGTGGACTTCGCGGGCTCGGCCTCCGCGTATCAGCGAAATTTGGAGATTGAGTTCGACCGCAACCGCGAACGCTACCAGTTCCTCAAGTGGGGCATGCAGGCCTTCGACACCTTCAAGGTCGTCCCGCCCGGCATCGGCATCGTGCATCAAGTGAATCTCGAATACCTCGCCAAGGGTGTGCTCAACGCCGGTGACGTTTTCTACCCCGACACCCTCGTCGGCACCGACTCGCACACCACGATGATCAACGGCCTCGGCATCGTCGGCTGGGGAGTCGGCGGCATCGAGGCCGAAGCGGGCATGTTGGGGCAGCCGGTTTATTTCCTGACGCCCGATGTCGTGGGCGTGCATCTAACCGGCGCACTGCGCGAAGGCGTCACGGCAACTGACCTCGCGCTGACCGTCACCCAACTCCTGCGCAAGGCGAAGGTCGTGGGCAAGTTTGTCGAATTCTTCGGTCCCGGCGCGGCGGCGTTGCCCGTGGTGGACCGAGCGACCATTGCGAACATGGCACCCGAATACGGCGCGACGATGGGTTTCTTCCCGATCGATGGTGAGTGCGTGAACTACCTCCGCGCGACGGGCCGAAGCGAGGAGCACTGCAAGCTCTACGAGAATTACTACAAGGCGCAGGGCCTCTGGGGCATTCCGCAGAAGGGCCAAGTCGATTACTCGCAGGTTGTTGAACTCGATATCGCGACCGTCGTTTCCAGCGTCGCCGGACCGAAACGGCCGCAGGACCGCATCGAATTGCCGAAGTTGAAGGAAAGTTTCATCAGTGCGTTCAGCAAGCCGGTCATCGAAAATGGATTTGGCAAGGACGCCGACGAGTTCGACACCGCGGTACGCGTGTCCAGCCGCCAGCACGGTCACGACACCGACCATTCCTACGGGCATCGCAAGGATCACCTGGAACCGAGCGAGTCCGAGATGCGCGACCAGCATCCGACGCCCGACACCGCGCAGGAACTGCCGCTCTCGGCCTTTCCGCAGTTCGACACCGAGATCGGACACGGCAGCGTGCTCATCGCTGCGATCACGAGTTGCACGAACACGAGCAATCCCGGAGTGATGCTCGCGGCCGGACTGCTTGCGAAGAAAGCCGTCGAGCGCGGGCTCAGCGTCAACCGCGTGGTGAAGACCTCGCTCGCGCCCGGCTCACGTGTCGTCAGTGATTATCTCGCGCGCACCGGCTTGCAAACCTACCTCGACCAGCTCGGCTTCAATCTGGTCGGTTACGGCTGCACCACGTGCATCGGCAACTCCGGCCCGCTCCACGCCGCCGTCGAGGAAGCGATCACGAAGAACGACCTCGTTGCCGCCAGCGTGCTTTCGGGCAACCGCAACTTCGAGGCGCGCGTGCACCAGAACATCAAGGCGAACTTCCTCATGTCGCCGCCGCTCGTGGTCGCCTTCGCCATCGCCGGCCGCGTGGACATTGATCTCACCGACCAACCGCTCGGCACCGGCAAGGACGGCCGCCCGGTTTACCTGCGCGAGATCTGGCCTTCACTTCAGGAAGTACGCGACGCGATGCAAACCGCGCTCAAGCCCGACGTCTTCCGCGCGCTCTACAAGGACTTTGCCGCGCAGAATCCCAAGTGGAACGAAATCCCCTCCACCAAGGGCCTCGTGTATGCATGGGACGCCGCGAGCACCTACATCCAGGAGCCTCCGTTCTTCACCAACTTCTCGATGCAGCCCGGCACCATCGCCGAGATCAAAGGTGCGCGCGCCCTTGGCATCTTCGGCGACAGCGTGACCACCGACCACATCTCGCCCGCCGGCAGCATTAAGAAAAGTTCGCCCGCAGGACGTTACCTCATCGAAAACGGCGTCGCGCAGGAGGATTTCAACAGCTACGGCAGCCGCCGCGGCAACGACCGCGTGATGACCCGTGGCACCTTCGCCAACGTCCGCATCAAGAACCTCATGCTCGGCGGTGAGGAAGGCGGCAACACGATCGGGCCGGACGGCACGAAGGTCTCCATTTACGACGCTGCGGTTGCCTATCAAAAGCAGGGCACGCCGCTCGTGGTCATCGCCGGTCAGGAATATGGCACCGGCTCCAGCCGCGACTGGGCCGCCAAAGGCACCAACCTCCTCGGCGTGAAAGCCGTTGTTGCGCAAAGCTTCGAGCGCATCCACCGCTCAAACCTCGTCGGCATGGGTGTGCTCCCGCTTCAATTCAAGAACCACGTCAACGCCGAGACTTTAAGCTTGAACGGCACGGAGACCATCGACATCACGGGCTTGCAGGCCGGCGAGATCACGCCGCGCCAGGACGTGACGCTCCGCATCCGCCGCGCCGACGGCACGGAGCAGGAGGTGCCCGTCACTCTCCGCATCGACACGCCCATCGAGATCGAATACTACCGCCACGGCGGCATCCTGCCCTTCGTGCTCCGGCAGTTGATCTCGCAGTCGTCCGCGTCGGTCGCTGGCGCTTAATTTCTCTGTCTCATAATTCCGACATTCAAGAAAGAAGAGACCTCCAATGTCATCAACCCAACCGGCGGCCGAGACGCCGCGCAAGTATCAACTCTTCATAGACGGCAAGTGGGTTGACGCCGA
>DATDFH010000109.1:0-12101 GCA_036522715.1 Verrucomicrobiia bacterium | reverse complement strand
ACCAACCTTCGCCGCCTCCGCCGCGATGTTGTCGCCAATGACCTTGAAGAAAGGATTCTGCAATGACAGCAGCGTGACGCCGATGCTGCCCTTCTTCATCGCGGCAGACGCATCGATTTTGGAGCCGCTGTCTGACTTGCCGCAGCCGGTGAGGAGAGCAAGCGCGATGAGGGCGAGCGAAGGGAGCTTGATGTTCATGAGTTGGTTTTGCGTGACGGGCGCAGTTGTAAACCAACCCGTCGCGACGCGGAAGCGCAATGCGTCGGGATGGAATTGGGAGCAGCCGAAAAGCGTCCCCCGCCCTACTCCGCGCCGGCGCGAGGGAGTTCGCCGCAGAGGCCGAGCGCGAGGAGCGGGAAGGCGGTGCCGCTGTAGGTGATGAAGTGGTAGGTGTCGGTGTTGAGCGAGCGCGTCCACCAACGGCCGGACTCGCGCTGGTTGGACTTGAGCCACGCGAGTCCGCGCTGAATCCGGGCGTCCTTTGCGGAGACACCGGTTTCGCGGAGCACAACAACAGCAAACCCGGTCATGTGGCCGTCGCTCGACGGGTCATTGAACTCCGACTCGGCTCTCAACTTCTCTGCGCGGTTGCCGCGGCCCCACTTCTCCGGCGCGGCAAAAGTTCGAATCGACCACCCGCCATCCGCCCGTTGGTGCTTCGTGAGCATCTCGACCAACTCCTTCTTCTGATTCGCGCTCACCAGTCCGGGCAGACGCGTTGAGGCCCAGAGCAACAGCGTGCGACCGTAATCGTGCGGCGGAGTTGTCTTGTGGAGATAGTCCTTCAATCGCCCGACGCTCGCGCGCTGCCCGGCCTCGGCGTGTTTCAGCCAGCCCGGGGCGGTGCCGGCGGCCATCGCGGCAACAGTGGCGAGATGGTAGGCGTCGGATTCGTAAGGCGGCCAGCAATCGAGCGAGCCCCACGTGCCGTTGGTGCGCTGGAGCGCGAACATCGCGGCGAGCGCGTCGCGCGTCTCCGGCGAAAGCTTCCTGGTCACGTGCGCGTCCCACTCGGCGAGGCCGGCGGCGGCGTAGATGAATTGCGCGGGCTTGATGCCGGCCTGCTGCTTCGCGTCGGGCAGCGACTTCATCTCGCGCAATTGCGTGACGAAGAAATCGCGCATCTCCGGCAGCGGCGGACCAAGCTGGCGCGTGAGCGCCGGGCGCACCTGGAGATAGAGGCCGGTCGTGTGGCAGGTGATGCAATCTTTCGTGCCGACCCAGGCGCGGGCGCCATCGCGGAGGTAATTCTCGGCGAGTGTGATGGAGACTTTTTCGCGGCGCGGTTCGTCGGCCCTTGGGAGCGGAACGGTGATGTCGGCGTAAGAGTATTGGGTCTTGGGCGCGGGCTTGTCCGCTGCGAAGGACCAAGGACAAAGAGCGAATGCCCAAAGAATTCCCAACTTCCAGACTCCGAAGATCTTCGCAGCTTTCTTTATCGACGGTTCCTTGGACATTTGACCTTTGTTCCCGATCATTCCGCTATCACGCAAGGATGTCCTTCACCACGTTGCCCGCGACATCGGTCAGGCGGAAGGGGCGGCCGTTGTGGGTGAAAGTGAGCTTCTCGTGGTCGAGGCCGAGTTGGTGAAGGATCGTCGCGTGCAGGTCGTGCATGTGGACCTTGTCCTCGACGGCGAAGTGGCCCAACTCATCGGTCGCGCCATAGACGAGGCCGGGCTTGAAGCCGCCGCCTGCGAGCCAGACGCTGAAACCAGTCGGGTTGTGGTCGCGGCCGGTGCCGTTCTTCTCGGCGTAAGGTGTGCGGCCGAACTCGCCGCCCCACCAGACAATCGTGTCGTCGAGGAGGCCGCGCTGCTTGAGATCCGTGAGCAAGCCGGCGACAGGTTTGTCCACGGCCATCGCGTGGTCCTTGTGCTTGGGCATGTTCGAGTGCTGGTCCCAGGCGGGGTTGTTCGAGTTGTCGGCGTAGCTGACCTGGATGTATCGCACGCCTGATTCGGCGAGGCGACGGGCCATGAGGCATTGGCGACCGAAGTTGTCGGTCTTGTCCTCGTTGATGCCGTAGAGCGAGAGTGTGTCCGCAGACTCCTTCGAGAGATCGAGTACGTCGGGCGCGTTGTTCTGCATGCGCCAGGCGAGTTCGTAGGAATTGATCACGGCTTCCAACTCCGATTCGCCGGGCGCGCGGCTGAGTTGCGCGGCGTTGATCTCGCGCAGCAACTCGAACTGCCGCCGCTGCTCCTCGAGCGGGCGCGACGGGTTGGCGATGTTGCGGATGTTCGCCTCCTTCGCGGGCACGCCGGCGCGACCCACGGCGGTGCCTTGATAGACGGCGGGGAGAAAAGCATTGCCGTAATTGCGCGGGCCGCCATTGGCCATCGCGGGGCTGAGGCTCACGAAAGCGGGGAGGTTTTCGTTCTCCGTCCCGAGGCCGTAACTGACCCACGCGCCCATGGAAGGCCAGATCAAGTTCGTCGTGCCGGTGTGGAGGAACAGCGTGGCCGGACCGTGCGCGACGCCCTCGGTCGCCATCGAGCGGATGACGCAATAGTCATCCGTGTGCGCGGCCATGTGCGGGAAGAGATCGGACACCCACGCGCCGTTCTGGCCGCGCTGCTTGAAGTCCCACAGCGGCTTCATCACACGCATCGACGAGCCCATGCCGGTGCGCGCGATGTTCCGCTGATCGAGGAAGTCGAGCATCTTGCCGTCTTCCTTCACGAGGCGCGGCCTGTAATCGAAACTGTCCACGTGGCTGACGCCGCCGGCCATGAAAAGGAAGATCACCCGCTTGGCGCGCGGTGTGAACAGCGGTGCGCGCGGGGCAAGTGGATTGACGGCAGCGCGCGCGGCCTGCTGCGAAGCGAGGCCGGCAAGGGCAACGTAGCCGAAGCCGCACGCGAGGCGTTGCAGGGCTTCGCGGCGGTTCAATGCGGTTGGGTTCATGGTCGTGACAGTAGCAGTTCGACGGCGCCCGACGAGTTCAATTTCAATTCAAGTACCGAAAATCCACGCACGCAAAGAGCGTCTGGAAAATGTGCGACCAGGCTTCGAGCCGCTTCCCTTCGTCACTCGAATCCCCACCGGTGGCTTGGAGAAACTGCAACAGCGTTTCGCGCTCGGGTTTCGTGGGCGCACGGCCAATCGCGATGCGATAGGCCCGGTCGAGGCGCGCGGCATCGTCGAGTTTCGCATCCGCCAGCGCGCGTTGGGCGGCGAGTTTCGATTGCTCCATCACGAATGGACTGTTGAGGAGATAGAGCGCCTGCGGGGCAACGGTGCTGACGTTTCGCTGGCCGAGGGGCTGGTTGATGTTGCCAAAGTCGAAGACCTCGAAAAGTTCGAGCCGCTTCGCGCGGAAGGCCGGCGTGTAAACGCTCCGGCGCGTGTCGCTGAAGACGTAGCCATACTCGGTGTTCTGCGCGGAGAAGCTGTTGGCCTCGATGCCGCCGGCACCGAGGATGTTCAAGCCGCCGAGACGCAGGTCGAGCTTGCCGCTCACAGCGAGAATCGTGTCGCGAAGCTGCTCGGCGTCGAGGCGCTGACGGGGGAAGCGCGCTAGCAGGCAGTCGTCGGGATCAGCCGCGGGCGGCGCGCCGGTCTCGATCTGCCACGCGCGTGAGAGGACAATCTCGCGCACGAGTTTCTTCACCGACCAGCCGTGCTCGATCAAACGAATCGCGAGCTGATCGAGCAACTCCGGATGCGACGGCGTCTCGCCGGTGACGCCGAAATTGTCGGTGGTGCGCACCAGGCCCGCGCCGAAGAGCCAGTGCCAGACGCGATTGGCTGTCACGCGCGCGGCGAGCGGATTCTCCGGCGACACCAGCCACTCGGCAAATTCGCGCCGGCCGCTTTCTTTCGCCGGGATGGCTGGCGGCTTGCCGGTGGTCGCGACTTGGATGAAGCCACGCGGAGCTTGTGGCCCTTTGTTATGCACGATGCCACGCACGCGGAGTTCCGTGTCGCCAATCTCGTCGGTGTCGCCCTCGCGCACCGCCATCGCCACGGGACGCTCCGGCACGAGCTTCTTCAACTTCTTCAGTTCGGCATCCAATTCCTTCACGCGCGCGGAGGAGGCGCGTTGCGCCTTGTCAGTCTTCGCGTCGCCGGTGGAGGGCGCGGCCTCGGTGGCGGCGAGTTCCTCGACGGCGATGAATTGGACCGCATCGGCGATCACGTGGCCCTTGGTGCCTTCGTTCGACACGAGCACGTAACCCGCGCCGTCCTTCTCGAAGCGGAACTGCCCGAGCGAAACAAACCGTCCGCCGATGGCCGGCGTCTCCTGCTCGTTGACGTAAATCGTCTGCTCGCCGTCGGCGTGGAACACCGTCACGGGCACGTTCTCGGCGCGGTTGCTCAAGGGAATGTAAGCCAGCCGGACCTCGTAGCGGCCGGACTTCGGAATCGGCGGCACGAAGGTCAGCGTCTTCTCGCCTTTGCCCCCGTCGCGATCTTCGAGGTAACCGTCGCCGATGAAGCTCTTGGAGAACTTTGAGTGGCGCCAATCGCCAACCGCCTTCGCGTCCGCATCATCCACCACGACTCCGCCGAGCGTCGCGACCTGAACGGCCTTGCCGGCGGTTTTGTCGGTGGCCTTGGCGACGTTCGCGAGGAGGCGCTTGGACTCCTCCTTCGCCGATTCCAGCTTCGCTTCGAGCGCGGCGACCTGCGCCTCATGCGCGCGCAACGCCTCCTCCATCAAGCCGTCCATCGGCAGCGGTGCCTCGATCCACTTGGCCACGTTGTCCTTGTAATTGAGCAGCGTGCGTGTGCTCGCGAAGATGCCGGCCAGCGCGTAATAATCCTTCTGCGGAATGGGATCGAATTTGTGATCGTGGCAGCGCGCGCAGCCAATGGTCATGCCGAGCAGCGCCTTGCCGATCGTGTCGAGTTGCTCGTCGATCACATCGAAACGAAGCTGTTTCTTGTCCTGCTCCTCGTAGTTCGTCGGGCCGAGCGCCAGGAACGCCGTCGCCGTGAGCTGGCGGCGACGCGCGGCCGCATCTTTCGCCGGAAGCAAATCACCCGCAATCTGTTCGCGGATGAACTGATCGAACGGCACGCCGTTGTTGAAACTCTCGATGACGTAATCGCGAAACCGCCACGCGTCCTTGAACAGCAGCGTGCGCCCCCCGCCACTCGACTCCGCGAAGCGCGCCACGTCGAGCCAATGCCGGCCCCAACGCTCGCCGAAGTGCGGCGAGGCGAGTAACGAGTCCACCGCACGCTCGAACGCATCCGCGCGCGTGTCGCCGAGGAACGCATCAATCTGCTCCGGCGTCGGCGGCAATCCGATCAACGCGAAGTATGCGCGACGGATCAACGCCTCCTTGCTCGCATCGGGCGCGGGCTTCAAACCTTTCTCCTCCTGCTTTGCGAGAATGAAGCGGTCGATGTCCGTGCGCGGCCATGCCGCGTCCTTGACTTGCGGCGGCGCGGTGCGCTTGGGCAATTGGAAGGACCAGAACTTCCGTCCCTCCTCGATGTTGATGCCGCCCTTCTTCTTCGTGACCGTCGGGTTGGTCCGCGGATCAGGCGCGCCCATCTTGATCCACGCTTCGAGCTCGGCCACCTGCGCGTCGGAAAGCTTGCGCTTGGGCGGCATCTGGAGCTTGGCGTCGGTGTAACGCACCGCCTTGATGAGGAGACTTTCCTCCGGCTTGCCAGGAACGATCACCGGCCCGAGTTCGCCGCCGGCCATCCAGCCCTCGCGCGAGTCGAGGCGGAGTTCGCCTTTGATCTTGTTGTCGGGATGATGGCAGTCGAAGCAATACTCGGCGAGCAGCGGGCGGATCTTCTTCTCAAAGAACTCGATACCGTCGTCGGCCGCCACGCATCGGAGGGAAAGCCCGGCGGTCGCGAGGATCGCGAGTGCAACGTTGGCAGCGGCTCTGGACATGCAGTTTCGGATTTCGCGCAGATTAAGTTTCCGCGCGCACCTCATCAAGACGAAAGGCCGGCCCGGGGATTCACTCGCGCTGGAAGCCATACTCGCGCTCCACGCGGCAGATGCGCAGACGATACTCCTGATACCATTTCGATTTGCCTTGCTGCTGCGCCGCCAGATGCTCGGCGTGAGCCTTCCAGTTGCGAATCGCTTCGAGGCTTTCCCAATACGACACCGTGATTCCCACGCCGTCCGCATCGCGCGCCGACTCGACGCCGAGGAAGCCGGGTTGTTGACGCGCCAAATCCTCCATGCGCGCCGCCATCGCGCCGTAGCCGGCATCGTCCCGCGGCGTGCGCTGCGAAGTGAACACCACCGCGTAGTAAGGCGGCGTGAGTTTCGATGCGATCCGATTCATGTTCGAGCGAAGGCAGCAGCGTCCATCAACGCAAGACCTGATCGAACAGCCGATACGCGATCTGCCGCATCTCGTCGGGAAAATCGTGCGGACAATCCGGGTGCTCAACGCGGATGCCATCAGCGTTTCCGAGCAGCCGATACACGGGACGCGCCGCGGCGACGATGCGGTCCACGCTCTCCCACTTGAAGTTCGAGTCCTTCAACGGCGCGTTGATGAACACCGGCCGCGGCGCGAGGGCGGCGATCATTTCGTGAAAGTCGAATGGGATTTCCGCCAGCCGCCCGGCGTAGTCCGCCATGCGCGGCATGTACCGCTCCTGGCACCAGCCCTGCCCCGGCAGCCAGCGTTTCGGATCGCCGCCGTAGTAATCGGGAAACGAATCCAGCCCGCAGCTCGACACGATCACGGCGATGCGTTCATCGAACACCGCGGTGAAAACCGAGTTGTGCCCGCCCAGCGAGTGGCCAATGGTGCCATACTTCCCGTGACGCACGAATGGCAGCGAATCGAGTATGTCGAGCGCGCGGATGTTATCCCACACTGCCTTGAGCGTGCCGCTCTGCCAGCCGAGGCCTTTGAGATCGGGCGCGTACTTCGCGAGGTGCGGGTAGTTCGGTGCGATGGTCACGTAGCCACGCTCGGCCAGTTCACTTGCGTATTGCCGGTTCGCCTTGCCGCCAAGGCCGACCACCACACCGTGCCCGACCGTGTTATCGGTCGGATGCAGGCAAAGCGCGCCGGGCGCGACCTTGCCAGCGAGCGCCGACTTCGGGATGCAAAGATAGGCCGGCGTTCGCGAACCCGGCTCCGAAGAATAGGTGATGAACCGCCGCACGTAGGTGCCGCGATCAACCTCCTCCTCGACCTTCACATCGAGCGCGCAGCGTTTCTCCGCGCCAGGCAATGGTCCCATCACCGACTGCATCGCGCGCAACGTCTCCGCGCGGCGCTGCTGCAAGTCGGCCCTATTGCGCACGGGGAAGATGACGTTGGCCTCGTTGCGATAGAGCAGCAAGTCGTCGCGATTCAGACGGGCGGGCGTGGCCGGCGGCGGCGCGACGCGGGCGGCATGAACACAGATTGGAAACAACAATGCGGCGAGCCAGACGCGAGAGTTCATGGCGCGATTCAGAAACATCCGCCGGGGAATTGCGAGCAGAACGTGACGAAGAGTTACTGCAATTCGACCCGCAAATGTACGCACTGACTCGAAGTCGCGGACAGCGGCGCCTTCACGCGGACGCGCACAGTCTCGGTCAGCCCGTCGCCGTCGTCGGTCGCCGAGAGTTCCTCGGTGTATGCGGGGCCGGACTTCCAGCTCGAAAGATCGTCCGAGACTTCGACGGTGTAGCTCACGTCGGTCGGCGCCAGGCGACGGGTGAACGTGAGCACGAGATAAGTTTCGCCGTCGGTGGAATTGAATTCGAGCGCGACGGTGCAGGGCGGCGCGGACTCCGCTGTCATCGGGTCGCGGTTGAGCGCGTATTCGAGCAGGTTCGGCAGGCCGTCGCCGTCCGGGTCGGCGAGCGGGCCGACGACGCTGCCGTTGGTCAACGCGCCGCCGCTGAACTCGAAAAAGCGCCACGTGTCCCACGGACGGTCGGCGATGAGCACGGTCGCGTTGGAATTCAACCCGACGGTGTAGCCCGCGTTGCTGACGAGTGTAAGGATCACCGACTCCGTTCCCTCGGCCAGCGTGTCGGGCAGCGGAACGATCGGGATGACGACGCTGCCGAGGCCGATGGGGATGATCGCGTTGGTCGCGAGCACGGCGTAATCGACGCCGTTGCTCGCGGTGCCGGTGATGAGGAAGTTGACGGTGATGTTGTTCGTCAGCGCACCCGTGCGCGAGATGGTGAATGCGCCCGGCACCAGGCCCGTTTCCGAAGCCCACGGCGTCGTGGCCGTGATGCTCACGCGCTGTTCGTCGTCGAGGATCGTCACCGTGGCCGACGCGGGCGAGCCGACGAAGTAGCCGTCGCGTTGCGTCAGCGTGACGACCACCGTCTCGTTGGTCTCCGGCGTCGCGTCGTTGATCGGATTGACCGTGAGCGTGGCGTTGGAATTGCCGGCGGTGAACGTGACGTTCGTGCCGATGCTCGTGAAGTCGGTTCCGCTGGTCGCGAGGCCGCTGACGGTGAAATAGACGGTCAGGTTGGTCGAAACATCGCCGAGGCGACTGAACGTGAACGTCCCGGTCTCCGCGCTGTTCTCCACCGCCGTATCGTCCGTGGCCGTGACGGTGACGATCGGAAGCGCGAGGGCGGCGCCGTTGTCGATGATGCGGTTGGTGGCGATGTTCGGTGCACCGAGCTTCGCGCCGGCCGCGCTGGTCAGGCGCAAGATCACCGTCTCGGTCGGTTCGGGCGTGTTGTCATCGACCGGCACGACGGGGAGATCGACGAAGTTCGAGCCGGCGGGAATGACGACGGAAGTTCCCAACGCCGCGTAGTCGGACGGCGCGCTCGCGGTGCCGTTGATTTCAAAGAGCACGAGCAGGTCGCTGTTGGTGTCGCCCGCGCGCGAGATGCGGAAGTTGGCGGGCACGCTCCCGGCCTCGTAAGCGTTGGTGACAGTGCTGGTGACCGTAACCGTGTTCGCGTCGTCGTCGAGGATGGTCAGCGTGTGCTCGGAGAATGCGTCGAGCACCGCGTTCGTTGGATTGCTCAACGTGATGATGATGGTCTCGTTCGACTCGACGAGGCTGTCGTTGTTGAGGGTGAAGGTGAGGTTCACCGCGGTGGCGTTGCTCGGGAACGTGAGCCGGCCGCTGCTCAAGGTGTAATCGGTGCCGCCGCCGGTCGCGGTCCCGCCCGTCACGGCGTAGTCCACCGTCACGATGTTGGTGGGCGCCTTGCTCATGCGCACGCCCAGCCGGACGGTCGTGCTCGATTCCGACTGGCTCGATGCGGAGGAAATGAAACCCACGGCGAGGGCGTTAGTCAGCGGATCGTCGTCGGTGAGGTTGATCGAAACACCGTTGAAGTTGCCGACGTTGTAGGCGGGATCGGGTTGGAGTTGCACAACGACCGTCTCGGTGTTTTCGACGAAGGTGTCGTCGATTGGAATCACGGAGAGCGTGGCATTCGATGCGCCGTTCGGGATGACGATGCTGTTGCCGAGCGGCAAATAATCCCCGCCTTCGTACGCCGTGCCGCCGACGCTGAAAAAAACCGTGAGGTCGCCGTTGGTCAGCGTGCGCGTGAATCGGAACGAGCCGGCGGTGGAAGACTCCGCGGCGTTCGCGATGTTCGTCACCGTCACGGTGGGAATTTCGTTGTCCTGAAGAATGACCGTCTGCGCGCCGGGCGTGCCGACGTTATAGACCGACGTGCCAAGCAGCGTCACCGTCACCGTCTCGTTGCTCTCGACGAGCGCGTCGTTGACCGGCGTGAGCGTGAACGACGCCGACGCCGCGCCCGCGGGAATCATCACCACGCCGCTGCCGCCCGTGTAATCCGCCACCGGCGTCGCCGTGCCGCCGAGCGCGTAATTGACGAGCAGGTTGAAATCGAGCGAGCCGCTGCGTTGCACGCGGAACGTCGCGCCGTCCGACGGTTCGGCCATCACGTTGTCGGTCGCGCTGATCGTCACCGTCGGCGGATCGTCATCGGCGATGGTGACGGTGGCGAGGTTCGTAGTCGCGGTGTAGGCAGCGTTGGTCGTGAGCGCAACGACGACGGTCTCGTCGCCTTCGATGAGTGAGTCGTCGATGGTCCGGAAAATCACCTCGGCCGTCAGCGAGCCGGCGGGGATCACGACCGAGCCGGGCAGAGTGACGTAATCCACGCCGGGCGTCGCGGTGCCGCTGACGGTGTAGAAGACGGTCAGGTTGGTGCCGACGCCGCCACCGCTGCGCGTGAAGATGAACACGCCGCTGTCCGGGCCGCTCTCGGGGGCGGCGTCATCAGCGCCGCTCGCTGTCGATGAAACCGACACGGACGGTTTCGTGAGCGTTTCGTTGTCCACGATGGTCAGGGTGGCCTCGACCTGTGAACCGACGACATAGTTGGTGGTGTTTTCGTTGATCGTGATGTTGACGGTCTCAGGCCCTTCCACCGTGGAGTCGTTGATGGGCACGATCACGAGGTCAAGGGAAGACTGTCCGGCGGGAATGTTGACGAAGTTCGTAGTGCCGAAGTTCGTCGCAGCCGGGCTGTTTGTGTAGTCGCTGCCGAACGTCGCCGTGCCGCTACGGAAGAATCCGACCGCGAGTGGCGCGTCTGTCGGACCGCTGCGGCGCATGGTGACAACGCCCACGTTGGTGCCCGCCTCGGTGCAAATGGCGTCGGTGACTTCGAGGCTCACCACTGGTTTGGGCGTGGCGATGAAGTCGAGATTGCTTACGTTGGCGGTGAAGGTGACCGGATTGGTCCAGCCGTTGGGAACGATCGTGTAGCCGAACCTGGTGGCGGCGTTGCTGATGACTGCGTTGGAGGCAAGGTTGGCGATAGTGAACTTGCCCACGCTGTCAGTGTAAGCACCGCGATAGGTGCTGCTGCTGGTCGAGCCGTTGTCCACGCGCACGCTCTGAAGCGGATTGCCTGCAGTGTCGAGAACGCGGCCCGTAGCGCGAAAGACGACCGGCGAACCGACGCGCACCGTGACCGACGCGCTGGAGATGCCGCCCTTCATGTCGCTGACGGTGCAGCGCACGGTGTATTCGCCGGCCGTTGTGAAAGTCTTCGAAGCCCCGGCCGAATTTGGCCCGAACGTCAGGTCGCCGAAGTCCCAATAGTACGCCAGTGCATCGCCGTCCGGATCGGATGCCGTCGCGGTGAAGTTGATCGTTCCGCCGGCGGCGACGTTGAGCGTGCTCGGCGAGATGGCCAGCGACGGCGCGTGGTTGCTGGTGAAAGTTCCGAAGTTGATCGTCACGTCGATCCACAGGTTTGAGCCGTAGGAACCCGTGGCGACCGGCGTGAAATGGATTCCCGCCGGCACGTCGCTCCAGGTGCGGCCGACGACCACTGACGCGTCGTCCTTGCTCGAGTTGCCGGTTGGCGTGCCGGGCGTGGTGTCGAGCAGATGGGTGCCGCTCGCGCTCAACGCCCACGGGTCCCAGTGCAACTCGACGCCGTTGCGCATCCAGACGTTGGCCGTGAACTTCTGCCGCATCTGCACCCAGTAGTCCTTTTGGAAATCGCGCCGCAGCTTCAGCGCGTAACGCTCGCCGCTGATCAACGACGGCACGTCGAACGCGCGGATGCGATACGTGCCGCTGTTGGTGACGGTGGTGACAAAGGAGTTCGGCAGCCAGTCCAGCAGATACTTGTGCATCGCGTTGAACTGGTAGGTGCCCGCCGACGCGCTGCCCATCGTGTCGAAGCTGTCGCCGTACTCGACGTGCGTGCCGGGGCCGATGACACCGTCGCCGGTGGCGCTCCAAAAGTTCGCGTGCCAGATGCCGTAGTTGTGCCCCGACTCGTGGCATTGCACGCCCGCGCTCGAACTTTGCATCCAACAACCTTTGCCGTGCACATACGCCTTGCCGCTGTAGGCGAAGCCCGGCACCGACGTGAAACGCACCACGTCGAAATCGTAGCTCGCATTGTCGTAACCGGCGGCATCCGCGGCGACGCGCGCGTCGGTGAGGATGTAGCCGTCGCCATTGGTCTGATACCAACCCTTCGTCTGCGGCAACACCAGCAACGGCGTCACCGTGGTGATGATCGCCGTGCTGTTGTAGGAATTCTCGACGTACCACGAATTGACCGTGTCCATCATCGCGTAAGCCGCCGCCTCGGTCATCGGCTCGATCATTTCGTCGGGGAACATCACCCGCATGAAGAGCAGTTTCTTTCCGCCCTGCGACCAAAGCTCCTG
>DATDFH010000108.1:0-6694 GCA_036522715.1 Verrucomicrobiia bacterium | reverse complement strand
CATCGGGCATTTCGCGGATCGCAACCCGCGCAATCACATCGTTGCGGTGAACCAGACGAAGACGGTCTATAACACGACCATCGTCAATAACACCTACATCACCGGCAACAACAACACCGTGATCAACAAGGGCATTTCCCGCGACACGGTCGTCAAGGTCAGCAAGACGCCGATCACCAAGGTCACAATCAGAGACGCCGGGGCGCAAGGTGCGATCGGGGGTGCGAATCCCGACCGCATCCGGCGGGACAGCGGTCGCGAAGTCATCTACAAGCCCGTGCTCGCCAAGGCGAACGTCGAGCGTGTCACCACGGAACTTCGCCAGGCCCACGAGTCGCGCTCCGTGACCCGCGTGCCCGCAAAGAGCCAGATTCCGGCGGCGTCGCCGACGAGGGCCGTCAAGCCGGCGTCACAGAATGCCGCCGGGCCGGCCACCGTTCCGACGCCCAGTGCCACCGTGAAATCTTCGCCCGTGCCCAAGCCCGCGATCAGCGACCAGCGCCTGAGCCGCGAACGCGCCAACCAGTTGGCCGAGGAGGCGAAGGCCAAGGCACGCGAGCGCCAGGAGGCTGAGCGCCAGGCGCGTTCAGTGCCGGCCCAGCGTCCGCAGGAAAACGCGCCGACGGTAAACACCACTCCCACTTCGCGTGCGCCTGAGGTAAGGAACAATGTGACGACGACACCGCGTGTCGAGACGCCGCGTCCGCAGCCGCAGGAGGCACGGCCGCCCGGCCAGGTTCGTCGCGAAGAAGTGATTCAGCGTTCGCCGCAGGTGCGTGAATATCAACACCGCGGTGCGCAGCCTTCGTCTCCACCGCAGGCGGTGCCGCAAATCCGCAGCGAACCAGCCCCGCGACAGGCGCCCCCAGCGCAAGCGTCGGGCGGCTCCGAGCGCGGTGGCGGACACGAACGCGGTAATCAAAGCAGCGATTCAAAGGGCAGTCCCTCGTCGAAGGGCAAGTCGAAGGACAACTGAGCCTGCGCGAGCGCGCTCATTCTTTCACGCAGACGCACAATCGCGCGGCCGAGCAACAACCGCTTGGCCTCGGTTGTCCGCTGCGCCAGACCTCCCGCACCGTTGCAATTCATGAATGTCGTCTTGCTCGCCACCTGACGAACACACCGCACACGCACAACTCCGATCTGGTCGCGACACTCTTTGCGGTATTGGTGGTGAGCGTCGCGTGGCTGGCCTCCAGCCGGGCCAGGTGACGCGACACGGTCGCCGGCGGCGCCTCCGGATCGGAAGCGGGGTGGTTTCGAAATATCTCGACCGGACTTGGCGCGTGTAACCTCACCTCACATCCCCTCGTCTCCTCCCCTGTCCCAGCCTGACGACCAATTACAACCGGCACCACCATCGAACCCCATCGAAATATGAAACCCACAAACCGCTTGTTGACGATTCCCACCGCGGCGGCCCTGCTGCTGGTGATCAATCTCGCGTCCGCTCAAGATGCGCCGCGCCGGCCCGAACGTGCGCCGGGCGACCAGCCCGCCCCCGAAGGTGGACGCCGTCCCGAAGGCGAATTCCGCCGGCCCGATGGCGCGCCTCGCGGCGATTTCCTCCAGCTCAACGAGGAGCAACGCAACGCCTGGCGCGAAGCGATGGAAGCGCACCGCGAGGAGATGGGTGCGCTGGGCGAAAAGATGCGCGACGCTCGACGCGCCATGTCGGAGGCGATGTATGCCGAGAAGCAGGACCTTGCCGCGATCAAGAAACACGCGAAAGAACTCGGCGAACTCCAGGTCGAGATGAGCGTCATCCAGGCGAAGGCTTTCGCCACGTTCCGTCCGAAACTCACCGCCGAGCAGATCGAGAAACTGAAGAATGCACCGCCCGGGATTTTTGGCCTAGGCGGTCCGGGCGGCCCCGGCGGACCGGGTTTCCGTCCCGACGGCCAGCGTCCCGATGGCGTGCGTCCCGACGGTCAGGGATTGAATCCCGACAGTCCCCGCCGTCCGCGCGGCGAAGGCCCGGCGGGACGACCGCAGGGCGACGAGCGCCCGCGCCGGCCAGCGTCTGATTCAGAGCCGAAGTAAGGGTCCAGGGGTTGGGTTGGCTTGGGTCGGCTCGGCAAAGCCACCGCGTTCGCGCGGTGGCTTTGTTCTTTGGTTCCCGATGAGACGCTGGCAGAATCGCGGCGATGGACCCCGGCGATGACGAGTTGATCCGCGCCGTATTGGACGGCAAGACGGACCACTTTGAGTTGCTGATCCAGCGGTATCAGTCGCGCGTGTTTGCCACCGCGCGCCGGTACGCGCGGCGCGAGGACGAGATCGAGGACGTCGTGCAGGAGGTGTTCATCAAGGCGTTTCAGAAGCTGTCGAGTTTCCGCCGCGACGCGCCGTTCGAGCACTGGCTGATGCGGCTGGCCGTGCGCACGTGCTACGATTTTCTCCGCGGCCACCAGCGCAACCGTGAGAGCACCTTCACCGAGATCAGCGACGAGGAATCCAACTGGCTCGACCGCTTCAACGCGAATCCGGCGGACACGACCGAGCACAGCCAGGCGGCGAAGGAACTCGTCCGCAAAGTCCTCGAACAATTGCCGCCGCCCGCGCGGCTCGTGATCACGCTGTTGGAGATCGAGGAACGTTCGGTGAAGGAAATTTCCGCGCTGACCGGGTGGTCGGTGCCGCTGGTGAAAGTGCGGGCCTTCCGCGCGCGCGCAGCGATGCGAAAGATTCTGGAAAAAATGGCGCGGGAGAAGTATCTGTAACCCGCTGGCGCGGCATCGCGTCTGGCAAATTGGCTGTTATGAACATCGATCAGGTCCAGAAGAAACTCCTCGCCGCGGCGCGCGCCGACCAGCCGTCGGATCGCGTGCCCTATGCGTTTGAGAAGCGAATCATGGCGCGGCTCAAGGACTCGCCCGTCGCGGACGTGCTGGCTTATTGGGAGCGGATGCTCTGGCGCGCCACGGCACCGTGCGCGGCGATCATGATCGCGCTCAGCGCGTGGACGTTTTACACCGCCCAGGGGAACGGCTCGGAGATCAATCTCGAAGACACTGTCCTCGCCCCCGTTCAACTCGCCTCCGAATAGTCTGTGAAGGAGTGGAAGGTCATCCTTGCCACGCTCGTCATTTTCGGCACGGGCGTAGTCACCGGCGGTTTGCTCGTGCGCCAGACTTCGCTCAAGCAGCCGCGCGCCAAGTTCCCCCCGCCGCCGGTTTTCCCCGGAGCCGCCGCAAAGATGAATCCGAAGGATTTGCGGCCCGGCCACGAGCAGCAACGCATCGCGTATCTGCGCCAGCTCACGGACACGCTCGAACTCGCTCCCGATCAGGCCGCACAGATCGGGAAGTTGATCACGGACAGCCAGCAGCGGACGCGAGCGGTGTGGGAAACAGTACAGCCCAAGTTCAACGAGGAGGTCCGCAAAGTCCGCGAGCAGATTCGTGGCGTGCTCACGCCGGAGCAGCGGAAAAAATTCGACGAGGCCAACAAACAACGGCAACGCAAGGAAGGCATGCGCCCCCCGGGCGAGCAGCCTGCACCCTTCTCGGCGCCGCGTCCAGGCCAGCCTCGCAATCCCGCCGCGCCGCGTCCCGGCCCAAGCACTCCGGACTCACCTTCGCCATCTTCGCCCGACGCGCCGAAGTGAGACGCGTTCAACCCACCGCTTCCACCACCGCCTCGGTCCCGCTGAAGCTGATGATCTTCACCCGCGCGCCTTTCGGGATGAGATCGCCCTGTGACATCACGTCGAGGATTTGATCGCCGAATTGCGCCTTGCCGCCGGGACGCAGTGGCGAGAGCGCCGTCCCCGTCTGTCCGATCAGCGCGGAATGCTGTTGCTCCTGCGCCTTTACCGACTCCACGCCGCTGGCGGTCCCCGACACCATCGCGGCATAGAGCGGAGTTCTTGGCAGGTAGCGGCTGAGCACCCAGATCGCGACCGCGCAGCCCACCGCGGCGATGACGATGTTGGTGAGCGGCAATTGCAACTGTGGCAACGTCGGCAGCGCCGGCATCCCGGGATAGTAATCCACCATCGCCATGATGATCGATGCGAACATCAGCAACGCGCCCATTCCGCCCAACGCCGCCGTTCCGGGAAACACAAACAACTCCAACGCCACGAGCACCAGCCCGATCACGAACACCGCGACCCACTCGATGCCCGATAAGCCCGCGACATAGCCGCCGAGAAAGTAGAGCGCGAACGCGACGATGCCCACGACACCCGGAAGACCGAAACCGGGCGTCTTGAATTCGAGATAAATGCCGATGACGCCGATCATGAGCAGCAGCGGCGCGATCGTGTTGAGCCAGAAGGCGACTTGTTCCGCGCCCGTTGGTTCGACGTAGGTCTGAACCGCGCCTTTGAGCCCGAGTTCGGTGACGAGTTGATCGAGGTCCCCGGCGATGCCGACAGCGTAAAGCGGGCGCGCTGGGTTTCCGTATTTCTTCGTCGCTTCATTCGCAGTGAGTGTAAGGAGTTGTCCTTTCTCATTGAACACCTTGCCGTCGATCTTGAGTTCCTTGGTTTTGCGGATCATTGCGTCGGCGACCTCGACGTTGTGGCCGTTCTTCTCGGCGTTGACGCGGACCATCGCGCTGATGGCTGAGGCGGACTTGGCTTCCATCGTGTCGGGCATGGCCTCCACGCCGCCGCCGGTGGGGCTGAGCATCACCGGCGCAGCGGCCCCGGCCACGGCATCGGGAGCCATGTAAATCTTTTGTGTGGCGAAGGAAATTATCGCCCCGGCCGAAAAAGCCTTGTGATCTACGTAAGTGACGGTCAGCCCCTTGAACTGGCTGAGGATTTTTACGATCTCGATCATCGACTTGACACTGCCCCCGTTGGTGTCCATGTCGAGGATCAGCGTATCGGCCTTCGCGTCCATCGCCAGCTTGACGCCGCGGCGCACGAGATAGACCAGCGGATCGTCGATGTTCTCGCGGATGGGGATGATGAAGACTTTCTGCGCCGTCGATTCGGCGCCCGGCATCGAGTGCGTCGCGCTGAAGAGAAGCGTGAACAGAACAAGGCGAAGCAGGTCTTTCACAGCCGGAGACTATCGCAGGGGGAAGGTGGCCGCAAGCTGGCGGCCGAGATCAGAAGGCCGACGCTATTCGCGCCGGATGCCGAGCGTGCGCTCGAACTCGACCGAGAAGCGCTGAAGTTCCTCGCTGATCTTTTTCGGCAGGTCGGAGATGCCGTTGAGCAGACGCGTCGCGGCCTCGGGCTTGCGCAGCGCCAGTTCGGTGCCGGCCACGAGCACGGCCAGATGGTTGTTCACGTCGTGGCGTGCTTTTTTGAGCTTCTCGTTCATCTCCTCGATTTGCTGCGGCGTGAGCGTGACCGGCTGGCCGGGCAGCGAGGGAGAGCGTTTCTCGGTCGGATGCATCGGTCGGAGCATGGGCAGCCGCGGCGCTGAAGGCAAGCAGGTTCAACGTCGGCCATTCAATTGTTCTCCGGCTGGCCAGGTGCCGTGAGAAGTTTCACCGCGGGTCCTGAAATCGAAGCGGCCCAACGCCAGGCGTGCGGCGGGGAACCTGAGCTTGACGCCCGGAAGCGGAGATTTTACCGTCGCAGCCTAGTGGCTGGTGGCCATAGCTCAATGGTAGAGTCCAAGCTTGTGGAGCTTGTTGTTGCGGGTTCGAATCCCGTTGGCCACCCCACTTCCCACGCTTTCCTCACGCGTCCGTAGCTCAATTGGATAGAGCTTCTGACTTCGGATCAGAAGGTTGCAGGTTCAAGTCCTGCCGGACGCGCCATTTGATGGGGCGGTGATCACAGATGCGGGATGGCGACCGGTCGGCGCATACTTGGTGGCAGGCTAGTTTCCAAAACGTCTTCGGCGACGCGATAGCAGCTCCGCTCAGAGATTGGTCTGGCACCGCATTGATCGCGGAAGGAGAACGCTACGAACCGGGCCGCAAGACTTTCATTTACGGGAACAATCGCCTGGAGGGAAATGCGCTTGGGACCATCAGCACGATGCTCGAACATTCTGGAATGCCCGATCATCGGCGAGCGTGAGGATTATTCGGCCTGATCAATATGGGCATCGTCGCGCAGGGCGGACTCGCGGTGAAGCGGCGCACGCCACATCTCTGTTTGGAAATCCGGTAACGCCTGCCGCCGCATCGCCGTCGCTTTGATCAACGATGACTTCAAGACTTCAGCCCTCCGCCACACCCTTGATAGCTCTCTTTGCGTGTCTTGGCATTCTTTGCGGCGATTCCTGTGCTGCCGACGCCAACTGGCCGCAGTTCCGCGGACCCGGGGCGCGTGGCATCGCCTACGGCGCCAAGCTTCCCGAACACTGGTCGGCCACGGAGAATGTCGCGTGGAAAACCGGCCTGCCGGGGCGCGGCTGGTCGTCACCGATCGTATGGGGAGACAAAGTTCTTCTGACCGCAGTCGTGAATCTTGGCGAGTCCGAGCCACCGAAGAAAGGACTCTACTTCGGAGGCAACCGCCCGGAGCCGCCCAAGTCCGAGCACCAGTGGAAGGTGTTCTGCCTCGACCTCGTAACGGGCAAAACGGCGTGGGAGAAAACCGTCCATCACGGCCAGCCGCAGCAGGCAACTCATCTCAAAAACAGCTTCGCATCCGAGACGCCGGTCACTGACGGCGAGCGCGTCTATGTGGCGTTCGGCAACGTCGGTCTGTTCGCCTTCGACCTTGAAGGCAAGAAACTGTGGTCGCGGAAACTGGAGCCGCGTCCAACCCGCT
>DATDFH010000107.1:0-4449 GCA_036522715.1 Verrucomicrobiia bacterium | reverse complement strand
AGGCCGTAGCCGGCGGATTTTTTGACCTGTCCTTGCTTCACCACCGCAAGCGCCAAGCCGGGTATGTGCTGCCGCTTCATCTCGGCTTGAATGTAATCGTCCACGTCGTCCGCCCGCGCCGCGACGCGAGCGAGGAGAATCAACGCGAGCAATGTGCGGCTGCCGGTCGGGAATTTCATGCGACAGAAGCTAGGCCAACGAACGGGAATTCAAAAGAGTATTTGGCTTGCGCGTGGGGCGATTTGTGGAGAAATGAGCGCCATGCAAAAATCCCTGTGGCCTCTCGTCGTCTTCGGTTTGGGTTGTCTCGCAACGCACGCGGCTACCGAGTACGACCTCGTCATTCGCAACGGTGCAATTTACGACGGAAGCGGAGGAAAACCCATCAAGGGCGACGTTGCGATCAACGGCGAAACCATCGCCGCAATCGGCAAGCTGACGAATGCGAAAGGCAAAAGCGAAATTGACGCCAAGGGCCTCGCCGTCGCGCCCGGATTCATCAACATGCTGAGCTGGGCGAACGAATCGCTCATCGCTGACGGCCGTTCGCAAGGCGACATCCGCCAGGGCGTCACGCTGGAGGTGATGGGCGAAGGCAGTTCGATGGGCCCGCTCAACGACGCGATGAAAAAGGAGGCGGTCGAATTGCAGGCCGACATCAAATACCCCATCGAGTGGACCACGCTTGGCGAGTATCTCGATTATCTCGTCCAGCGCGGCGTATCGTGCAACGTCGCGTCGTTCGTCGGCGCGACGACGGTGCGCGTTCACGAGGTCGGCTACGCGGATCGCCCGCCGACGCCGGAGGAATTGGCCCGCATGAAGAACCTCGTCCGCCAGGCGATGGAGGAAGGCGCGCTCGGCGTCGGTTCGTCGCTGATTTACGCGCCGGCATTTTATGCGAAGACCGACGAGTTGATCGCGCTTTGTCAGGTCGCCGCTGAGCATCGCGGAATGTACATCTCCCACATTCGCAGCGAGGGAAACACCTTTCTCGAGGCGCTGGACGAGTTGATTCAGATTTCACGCGAGGCCGGCATCCCGGCGGAGATTTATCACTTGAAGGCGGCGGGCACGGCGAATTGGGGCAAACTGAACGCCGCCATCCAAAAAATTTCCGCCGCGCGCAAACGCGGTTTGAAAATCACCGCCGACATGTACACCTACACCGCTGGCGCGACCGGCCTGGACGCGGCGATGCCGCCCTGGGTGCAGGAAGGCGGATACAACGCGTGGGCCGAGCGGCTCAAGGATCCGAAAGTCCGCGAGCGAGTGCTCAAGGAAATGGTCACGCCCACGGACAAGTGGGAGAGCCTCTATCTCCTGGCCGGCTCGCCGGAGAAGGTGCTGCTCGTGGGCTTCAAGAACGACCAGTTGAAACCGCTCACCGGAAAATCGCTTGCGGAAGTCGCCAAGCTGCGCGGCAAGTCGCCGGAGGAAACGGCGATTGATCTGGTGATCGAGGATGGCAGCCGCGTCTCGACGATTTATTTCCTGATGTCCGAAGACAACGTGCGCAAACAAATCGCCCTCCCGTGGGTGAGCTTCGGCTCCGACGAAGCCTCTTGCGAACCCACGGGCGTTTTCCTCAAATCCAATCCGCACCCGCGCGCTTACGGGAATTTCTCGCGGCTGCTCGGCAAATACGTGCGCGACGAAAAAATCATTCCGCTGGAGGAGGCGATTCGCCGGCTTACGTCGCTGCCCGCGCTAAACCTCAAGCTCGACCGACGCGGCATGCTTAAGCCCGGCTATTTCGCTGACGTGGTGATCTTCGACCCGGCGAAAATTCAAGACCGTGCGACGTTCGAGCAACCGCACCAATTTGCGACCGGCGTGCGCGACGTGTTTGTGAACGGCGTGCAAGTGTTGAAGGACGGCGAACACACCGGCGCGAAACCCGGTCAGGTCGTGCGCGGGCCGGGGTGGAAGGGGAAGAAATGAATTCGCCGAGTTGATCGCGACGCTGAGGACACACCGTTCATGGCCAAAATCTCAAGGCAAACGCGTTAAACAAGGCAGGACCGGCGTGCTGAATATGCCAACTCTCGGGTTGGTTGAACTTTCTGAGCGCGTTCGTTCGGTGGTGACACGCCCCGGCCTTGCGCCGAAAGCCCGCGCTGTCGCATAATGGAAAGTCTGAACGTGAAGAAAGAGAAACAACCCGATTCACCCGCCCCGGCACAGAACGTAATCCGGCTGAAGTTCTCCAGCTTGATTGTGCTGTGCGTTTCGCTCGTGGCCGCCACCGGCGCGGTCATGGCGCTCTTGAGTCTGATCGTGATGCGCCAGGCGCAGCCGGGATTGCCCGCCGATTACGGCAGACCGATGGGAATGAAAGCCGACCGACCGACAACCATTCCGCCTTGGGGCGAGTTCGTCACGTTCGACATCGAATTGGAGCAGCCCCAGGAGTATGTCGCGTTCGAGATCACGGCCAACCGCACGTCGCGTTGGTGCTTTCCGAGCCTCGCGCCGGCGCAGGTGCGGAACGTGATGCAATCGTGCGGACTCACGACGGAGCAGATTACCCGCGCCCTCTCGCCGCAACTCGCCGTCGCCACGACCACCAACACCATCGTCACGCCGGACGCCGACCTGGTGCTTTCATTGTCACCGCAGGCGCGCGCGAAATTTTACACCGAGCTCGCCCAGTCCCCGGAAAACCGTTACATGCGTTTCCCATATTGCTTCCCGAAGAAGGTTTTCGACGCGGTCTTTCTAAAAAGCGACGTCACCGATGACATCGTCGAACTGGTGCGCCAGCTTTGCTACGAGCGGGCCGGGCATTTGTATTTCAGCGACGTGGAAACGGTATTGAGCCGCATCCCGACCGAACCCGCGCGCTTGAAATGGTTCAAAGCGCTTAGCCGCGAGTCCGCCGTGATGGTCCGCCTGCGCATCCGCCCCGACACCGATGTGGACAAACTGCTCGGCTACTGGGGCGCGCCGGGCGTGCGCTTCAAAGACGCGCGGCCCCTCATGGAGGCCCTCAAACGCCTCGACGAAGGCGGGACGATGAGCCTGCTCTACCTGCTGCCGCCGTTTGCCCGCGAGCGGCTCTACACTTCGCCCATGCCGTCCTATCCCGGCGATCCGGCGATGGATTGCCACTGGAGCACGCTCAACTTTTTCAACGAAGAACCGGACAACCATTTTGCCGACCTCGATTTCACAAGCCGTTTCATCAAGACCAACTATTATCCGGTTGCCAAAGCCACCGTGTATGGCGACCTGATTTTTCTCCTCGACCGCGGGGGCGGCGCGATCCACTCCGCGGTTTACGTGGCCGACGACATCGTCTTTACCAAGAACGGAAACAATTACGCGCAGCCCTGGGTGTTGATGCGGATGGACGACCTCGTCGCACTCTACGCTGTGACCGACACGCCGAAAGTCGCCTGCTACCGGCACAAGAGTTCCTGAGGCGCGCCTGGGCGGTGATGTTATGGTCGGTCCGCGCGGTGCAGGACAACCTCGGTGTTACAACGCGTTTGCGCCGGGTTGAGGTCGCAATCGCTCGCTCGGCGAACCGTGCCGCGGCAGCCCAGTGACGAGCAAGAGCCACGCACCATCGCGCAACTGCACCGCGCCGGGGTCCGCGCCGGCGATACGGGCCGAAAAATCCGCCAGCTTCCAATTCTGCCCATCTGCGCTCGTCGCCCGCCAGAGGCCGCCGGCGTTTGGCCCCGGCCCGCCGCCGCCGGTGCCGAAAAACGTGATCGCCTTGCTGTCGGATTGGGCGTTGCCCAGCCAGCGGCGGGCGCCTTCGACCTTCACGTCCGCGCCGCGCGTGAAATTCAGTCCGTCCTCGCTGGTCGCATGATAGCCAGCGCCGCCGCGCGGCGGATCGTGCCGTTGCTGGCCTCCCATGAACTCGCCCGCCGTCCCGTTGTCCGGCACGAAGATATGAAACACTCCGTTGTGCAATGCCACCGCGCAGTCAATTACGATGCGGCCCTCCACCGCGAAGCGAATGCCCGGCTCGAACGCATACTGAATTCCATTGGACGAAATCGCCGAGTAAATGGCCGGCGTGCTGCGCCGAAAATCGGGACTGCGATTCGAAGTGAAATACAGCCGCACGCGTCCGTCGGGCAGCGCGACGAGCGTGGGGTCGAACGGTCGGGCCAATCCCGTTTCCATTCCCGTGACAGTGAGGGGCTGCGGCTCAGCCCACGTTCGGCCCTCGTCGCGCGAAAAGCGCACGGCCACGCGGTCGAAGTTGCGGTCATCGTCCTCCGGGAAATGCTGATACGCGGCAAGCAGGCGACCGTCCTGGAGCCGCGTAACCGTCGGCACGCCGGCGCGCGCGAAAGTGACGAGCTTCTCCGCGCTGCCGTTCGTTGCGACGCGATAGACGAGCACGTCGTTGTCCCACGGCCCGGGCCGGCTGCGGTCGGGGCGCGCGGGCAGCGCACCGGGTTGAGCGAGACAACGCCCGCTGAG
>DATDFH010000106.1:0-3489 GCA_036522715.1 Verrucomicrobiia bacterium | reverse complement strand
TGGCTCAGGATGCTCAACGACCCGCCATCGTAGGTGGCGATGCGCGAGCCGTTGATGTTGATGTCGCCTTCGCAGACGACGTTGACGGCGGAGCCGGCGGTTGTGTAGATGCCCTTTGGCGCCGAGCTGCTGGTAAATTGCTCCTGCGTGCCGACGTCCAGCGTTCCGCCGGCGATCAGGTTGATGGTGCCGCCGTTGACCGAGGCGATGCGCGACGCCACCATGTCCAGATCGTGGGCGAGTTGAATGTCGAGGTCTGCTCCCGTCCGGGAAAGTTTCGCGAGCGCGGCGTTGTTGAGCGGGCCGACGGAGCGAATGCCGTCGCTGATGCCGAGATCGAGGTTTTGCGCCGTGATCGACAATCGTCCGGGGCCGCCGATCTGGTAGCCGCGATTCTGAAACGCGGGAATCGTCAAGCTGTCCGTGTAGAGTTTGTTGATCGCCGCGGCGTCGGTGGTGAAGGTCGCGGGGAAATAGATCGGGTTGCCTTGCGCATCCAGGACGGGGTTTCCGAGCGCGTCCAGATGCAGCACCTGCGGGTTGAGGAGGTAATCACGCGTGGCGATGGACATGCGCCCGACGTAGCCAAGCTGGCCGGTGGTCTCATTGAAGATGAGGTTGTTGCCAGCGTTCGGGTTCAGGCTCACGGAGGAATCCAGGACGGAAAAGTCGGGCTTGGTCTGAATCTCCACGTAAGTCCGGTTAAGCCGGTTGAGGATGCTTCCGCCCACGCTGAGTTCGCTCACATCGGTGGCGTGCAGGTTCTGGCCGTTGAAACTGAAATTGATCGCGTCACCGTTGACACGGATGCGCGTGGCCTCGGGAGATTGCACCAGGAGATTTTGAAGGTTGCCGTCAATCGTGACGCGCACTGGGTCGGTGGAACCCAGGTGCAGCGGCGAATCGGCATGGCCGGCGGCGAAGGTGTTGTAATCCGGACTGCCGCTGTCCGACATGGTGATGCTGAGAACTGATCCGGCGTTCAGCAGCCCTTGCAGCGATCCGCCCGAGGTCGTCGTGATGTCCAGGCTGCCGGACGGCGACGGATAAAGGACGACACTCTTGTTGAACGAAATGCCGCCCGCGCCGGCGGTGATCTCCACCTTCGGCGGATAAATCGCCTGCATGGCGGGATCGATGCGCGGCAGATTGGCACCCAGAAGATTCACGGCGTTGCCCGCCGTCAGTTGAACCGCCGCGTCCGGCGCGTAGTCAAACAGGTGCCGCACGTTCTGCAAATTCGCCGGCAATGGCGTGCCGTTGAGCGAGTCGCCGGAGCGAAAATCGTTGAACACGCCGTTGGGGTTGCGCACCTCCTGCAAAAAAATGTCGTGCGCTGACCACACCCGCCACCGGCCTGAAACCAGATCCAACGCCACGGGCGCGCTCGCCGAGCCGACATCCGCCAGCGGGCTGAACACGCTCGTGATTTGGGTGCCGTCCTGGGTGACGCCGGCATTGATCGTCCCGGTCCCGTTGCGGACAATGTAGGCGCCCTGCACGCGGTGGCCCGCGGTCAACGTGACGTTGCCCGGCTCCGCGCCGAACGCGCCCGTCGCCGCGGTGTTGGCGGTGGTGTTGCCCGAGCGCGGCAGCAGGCTGATGATGTCCGTCCCGGCCGTGATGTTCACGTCCCCACCATGTACCGTGCTCGTGCCACCGAGTCCGTTGAAGCTCGTTTCGTAGCCGGCGTCCGAAAAGGTGTAGCCGTCCACTTTGGTGCCTGTGTTGACGGTGCCCGCCGCGGCGACCGCCGTGATGCTGCCGCCGCCGGTCGTGTTAACGTAGCCGCGGCCAATGAGGATGTCCTTCCCCGCGAACAATCGCACCGACCCGTCGTGGGCTTGGAGATAACCGTTGCCCGTCGTGCTGGTCGCGCTGCCGTTGAACCAGATCGAGCCGGTTCCCGGCGTGACCGTCGTCGAGTTGGGCGAACTGAAATCGGCCGCGCCGGCGACGAGTTGCACCGACCAACCGGAACCGGCGGTGATGCCGGAGTTGAGGCCGAAGACGATGTTGTTGCCCGCCTGCAGCGTAAGCTGGCTGCCGGGGTCGGAGATGCCGGTGCTGCCGCTGAGATCCCACACAGTGTTGGCGGCAACGGTGATGTCGCGCGTGGCTTGGAGAGTGATGTGCGAAAAACCTTGGAACGCAGAACTGACGTTCAGTTGAAGCGCTGCGCCGGGGCTGTTGTCCGCCGGGATCGTGCCGGTCGAATCGGGAATGTCGCCGCCGGTGTTGCCGAGCACGATGTCCTGCGGGTCGATGAAGAGGTTGCCGCCCTGGCCGGGATTTCGTGCGGTGCCGTCGATGTGTGAATGAATGGCCGGGAATTGCGCCGCGGAAATTTCCACCGAGCCGCCGTGCCCGCCGAGGCCGCCGCCACGAACTGCAATCGTCGAACCGGTGGCGTCGGCAAACGCGCCGCCGGACTTGATGGTGATGCGGCCGCCGTCACTTTGCGCCGCGGGATCGCCGTTGGCCTGCAACACGGAAGTTGCTTCGAGGTTCACGCGTTCGCTGGCGACGAGTTCGATCACACCGCCGTGCTCGCGCACGCTGTCGGCCTGGATCACGCCGCCTTGATTCACGACCTGGGCGTGCAGGGCGATGGTGCCCGCGCTGGCGACGAGAAGGCCGTGATTATCGACCGAGCCTTCCGGCAGGCGCACGTGGGCGCTGAGGCCGCGGCCATCGGGTCGCTCGCTGACGAGCACGTCCTTGCCGGCGTACAATCCGAGCGTGCCGTCGGGCGCGGTCATCACGCCGTGGTTCTCCACCTTCTCGGCGATCAGGAAGATCGAGCCACCCTTCTGCGCGTTGAGCTGGCCGTAATTGATGATGCTGGCGACGGGCGGTGGGCCGTTGTACTGCCACGGGCCGCCCGCCAAGAAATCCGGCGCCGTCATCGGCGACGCGGTGACCAGCATCCCGCCGACGTTCACGACAGAGTTCGGGCCGAAATAAAAACCGTTCTGGTTGAACAGCACGACGAAGCCGTTGGCGTTGAGGTGGCCGTTGATCAAGGACGCCGCGTTGTCATTGATGCGGTTCCACACCACCGACGCGGCGGAGGGCTGGACAAAGGTGGTCGTTTCGCCGGGCGCGATGTTGAACCGCTGCCAGTTGAGGACGGCGTTCTGCGACGCGGCGACCGTCAGTTGCGAACCGGAACGCACGGCGCTCGCGGTGCCGCCGGCGACGGTGAGGCCCTCGGGATTGGCGGGCGCCGTTGCCGCGGAAAGTGCGAACACCAGCACGGCGCCCGCGAACGATTTTCGTTTTGAAATCCGGTTCAACACAGCTTCTACATCGGATCATTGTGCAACGCGCGCAGGTGGTGGGAAGGTTTCATGTGTTACGTCTGTGTGACATCCGACGGCCTCAGAATTGCGCGGCGACGCCGAAGTAAACCCGCGTCGTGTGTGCGCGGCTCTGCGGCGTGTCGATCAACGGCCACGCAAACGCCAGACGTGCCTCAAAGGTGCT
>DATDFH010000105.1:0-3694 GCA_036522715.1 Verrucomicrobiia bacterium | reverse complement strand
CCGGCGATCACCTGCATCTCCGCGCGGCGGCGATCCTCAAGGGTAACGTCGCGGGCGAGATTGGCGAATCGGAGAGCGGTCTTGGTTTGACCGGCGTCGTAGATGGGCTGGTCGACGCTGATCACCGACTGGAAGTTGTTGAGGGCTTCGGGGCGGTTGAGGGTCTCGATGTTAAAGTTCTCGACGGTGAATTGGTGCGAGGCGAGGAGCGAGCCGAAGACGTAGACGGGATTGTTGCCGGCGGTCCACGACTCGGAGTAGTCGACCTTGGGGAGGCGGCCGCCGCGGGCCTGGTCGATGCGGGCGGCGGCGGCATCGACGGCCGCGGAGGAGGCGGCCAGACTCGAGTTGTTGTGCAGGGCGACGCGGACGGCGTCGCGGAGGGAGAGGGAGTCCTGTGCCAGCAGCGGGCCCGCGACGAGGATCAGTGCATATCGAAACATGGCTCACCTGCGAAGATGCAGGCGGCGCGAATTGGTGACAGGGTCGGGTTGGAAAGGGCGAGGCGGCGCACTCTAGCCGTAATCGTGCTGGGTGCGTTTCGCTCGCCTGCCTAGTGTCCTGTCTCTAAAGTTCGTTTATACTTCCGAACCTTCGCGATGATTTTGTTGGCGCTGGCGACCCACTGAAAGGGCTTCGGATTCTTGTTGTTGGCGCGGATATAGTCGCGGATCGCCTTTTCAAGATCTCGGACCGACCGAAATGTTCCTCGTCGAATTCTTGTTCGCGTGATTTCTGCAAACCAGCGTTCGACCTGGTTCAGCCAGGAGGCGCTCGTCGGCGTAAAGTGGACGTGGTATCGCGGGTGCTTTTCAAACCATGCCTTCACTTCTGGGTGTTTGTGTGTTCCGTAGTTGTCCAGGACGAGGTGAATCGGCGCATTGGCCGGCGTAGCGGCGTCAATTTTGTCGAGAAAAAGCAGAAACTCCTGATGTCGATGGCGTGGTTGGCATTGGCCGATCACCTTGCCAACCGCCACATCCAGTGCGGCGAATAACGTGGTAGTGCCGTGCCTTTCGTAATCGTGAGTCTGGCGCTCCGGCAGTCCTGGCCGAAGAGGAAGGATCGGCTGCGTGCGATCCAGCGCTTGAATTTGGCTCTTCTCGTCTACGCTCAGCACGATGGCCTTGTCCGGTGGGTTCAAGTATAGGCCCACGATGTCGCGGACCTTGGCGACGAACTCCGGGTCCGTGCTGAATTTGAATGACTCCACCCGATGCGGTTGAATATGGTGTTTGCTCCAGATCCGTTGGACTGTCGCGCGACTCAATCCACACTCTTGCGCCATCAGCCGCACGCTCCAATGCGTGGCGTTCTTCGGCCTGGAATGCAACGTCTTTTCGATTACTGCGGCCTCTTGATCTGCAGAGACCTGCTTGGGCCGGCCGGATCTCGGTCGATCCTCAAGAATCCCAATTAGACCTTCCTCCTCGAATCGGCGTCGCCACTGCAACACGGTGGGGAGACTGGTAGAGAGTTGCCGAGCCAAAACCTTGTTAGCCACCCCCTCGGCGGCGCCCAGCACAATTCGTGCGCGCATTGCAATTCCCTGAGGAGCAGCACGAGAACTGCTCAACACCGACAATTGCCGTCGGTCCGCGTCGCTAACCTCCAGGGCAGAAGCGGGAGCGAATGGCATTCCTTCAACAGTATGCCCCCTTTCGCCTCAAGGGTAAAGATATTTCTGAGACAATACACTAGGAGTTCCGGAGTCAGGAATCAGGAGCCTGAGCGCGGCGTGTTCCGGGTATTTCGCCACGCTTCCGGCTCCTGACGATTGGCCCCGTTCTCTGAAGGCTCGCGCGTAGTAGGGTGAGTACGGACTTCTGTTTATCTTCCCAAACGGCCCGCTCTCGCCTTGCGTGGCGCGGGCCGTTTTTTTTTGACGTGGCGCCGCTTTCAGCCGGCCCGCAGCGGCTTATTCGATGAGCAGCTGGTATTCGCCGGCGGTGTTGCTCACAGACCACACCTGGAGATAGTAGGTCTGGTTCTCGGTCACCTCGAAGGAGTGGCGGAGGTGGGAGCCGGGGGAGCGGACATCGGGGCCGAATCCGGTGTTGCGCATTTCGGGAGAGAACGTCGTCAGCGCCGGAATCAGCGTCGCGGACTTGTTGCGTAGGGTTACGTTGACCGAGCCGGTGCGCGGCGCGACGAAGGAGTAGTAGTCGGTATCGTCGGCGTCCATGATATTGGCGTCGATCACGTGGCCGACCTCGACGCGGCGCGCGGTGAAAATATCGTCGTTCGGCTCCCAGGCGTCGAAGGCGTGCTGCGCAGTCACCTTCAGCGTATAGGGGCCGTGGCTGCGGCCGGCGCCGGAGATCTCCAGGTAGTAGGCGGTATTGGGCGGCGGTCCGAAGAAAAAGTTCAACGTGGCGCCGGTCTGGCGCACGCCGGCGGTCATGTTGGTGAGGCGCTGATCGGAATCGAAAAGACGGAGCACCGTCGAAAGCTCGGGCGAGTGCGGCTCGACGGTGATGGTAATCAGGTCGCGCGGCGCCGGCGGCGTGGCGACGCGGTAGTAATCGATATCGTTGACGCCGGGAGCGATTTCGCCTTCCACTGGCTTGCCGGACACGATCACGTTGGCGAAGCGCGGGCTGTTATTGGGCTCGATTTCCTTGGTGACCGGATCGGCGGCGCCGCCGGCGATGACGCGCAGGCGGTCGAGATTGGCCCGGACAGGCTTGTAGTCGATGTCGCGGGCCAGGGCCTCGCGGAAGGCGTTGATGGCGCGCGAGCGGTCGTTCAGCTGCGAGTAGAGGACACCGAGGTTATTGAAGACCACGGGCACGGCGGCGTCCTGCGAAACACCTTCCAGGATCAGGGCGGCGGCTTCGTAGTCCTCGTGGGCGACGCGCTCGGCGGCCATCTGGAAGCGATGCTCCAGCTGCGGATTCTTCATTTCCTTCCCGTGGAAGCGTTTGTACTCCTGGAGCAGGACGGGGACATCGCTGACGTAGCCTTTGACGGGTTGGCTGGTCTTGGACAATACGCGCGGGCCGAACATGCGCGGTCCGGTGGCGAGCCAGGCGAGCAGGATCACCGATGCCAGCACGGGGACCAGCCACCAGTAACGGCGGATGCGCGAGCGCGCGGATTTCTTGATTCGCTTCGGAGCGTTCTTCGGATACACCGGGACTGGCATGGGAGTCGCTTGCTACAATCCTAATTCTACGCGAGCACGGCGGTAACGCACATCCGTAATGAGAACGGTGGTGAGAGGTACAGTCATCCATGTCGTGGCGGCGGTCGGGGTCTGCGCGCTGATCGCGGCGGCTCCGGCGCAGCGCAAAAAGAAGGAAGAGATCACGCAGACGCTGCAGCTTCCCAAGGAGCTGCCCGCGGCCGTGGCAGGCGAAACCCGTCGGCTTACGTTTCACACGACGCCGCTTTCCAGCAAGGGACTGCTCTCCGCGCAGGTGCGGGATGCGCTCAAGGCGCTGGGACACGAAGCCGGGGGCGGGACCGTGCTGCACATTCGCGCGTTTGTGGCGGGGAGCGGCGATTTGCGGCGGGTGCGCGACCTGGTGAGCGAACACTTCGGCGATCACAAGCAGCCTTTGCCGGCATTAAGCCTGGTGCGCGCCGGCGGCCTGCCGCTGGAGGGCGCGCAGGTGGTGCTGGAAGCGACGGCGGTGGGGAAGAAAGACGTCAATCCCAACGGGCTGGTGTTTGTGCCCGGGGCGGCGGC
>DATDFH010000104.1:0-7268 GCA_036522715.1 Verrucomicrobiia bacterium | reverse complement strand
TCTCCGCCTCGGAGCCGGCGGCGGCCTGCGAGCCGAGATAGACGGCGTCCACTTCCTTGCCCGAGTAGGTGATCAAGTCCGCCGGGCCGTCCACCTTCAACATGCCCAGCGCGCCTTTGTTGAACGCGCGGAAGAGCGAGTGATCGACAAGGATGTACGTGCCGGGCACTTCGACCTTGAAATCCACCATCGCCGAGCCGCCCGCGGGCACGATGGTCGTCTGCACCTGTTGCTGCGACGGCACCACGCCGCCTTCCTGATAGACGTGATCAAAAATTTCGCCGATGACGTGGAACGACGAGACGAGGTTCGGCCCGCCGTTGCCGATGAAGAGACGAACTTTCTCTCCAACGTTCGCCCTGAGCGCCTTGTCGCCGACGAGCGAGCCGACCGCGCCGTTGAACACGACGTAGGTGGGTTTCTCGTCGATGGCCTTGTTCTGGTCGAACGCCTGCAAACCTTCCTCGCCGAATTTGCCGGCGGTGTAGAAGTCGCCCTGCATCACGTAATACTCGCGGTCCACCGGCGGCAGTCCGTCCTTTGGCTCGACGAGGATGAGTCCATACATGCCGTTGGCCACGTGCATCCCGACGGGCGCCGTCGCGCAGTGATAAATGTAGAGGCCGGGATTGATCGCCTTGAACGAGAACTGCGAGCTGTGCCCCGGCGCGGTGAACGAGCTGGCCGCGCCGCCGCCCGGCCCGGTGACCGCGTGGAGGTCGATGTTGTGCGGCATCTTGCTCGACGGGTTGTTGTTCAAGTGGAATTCGACCTGGTCGCCTTCGCGGATGCGGATGAAGCTGCCGGGCACGTCGCCGCCGAAGGTCCAGAACAGATATTCGACGCCGTCGGCGATCTTCTTGACGACCTCTTTGACCTCGAGGTTGACGATGACCCTGGTCGCGTGCTTGCGCTTGATAGGTGGCGGCACGTTGGGCGCCTGGGCGAGGACGGCGGTTTCCTCACCTTGGACGGTGGTGTCAATATGCCTGGCCTCGGCCGCGCCCGTGCGCTGCGCGAACACTGCCGCAAAGATGACCGCCATCGCAATCAGTTGGGCGATTCGCCCGATGGTGTGTGTTTGTTTCATAGTCGTGTCGCTTCGGTTGATCGGTTGAAAGGAAGCCCAACTCAGGCGGCCCTTCTGCCCGTTTCTTGGTGGAACCTTCGCCGGAACTGCGCTGGCGGGCTTTGACGTGCGTCAGAATTAGAACGGTTGCAGGAACACTTCTGCCCGTCATCGGAATGCTTATTACACGGACGGGTGTGCCGCTCAGTCGGCGTTAAGCGCGAATGCGAAGAACCGGATCGTCGCGGCGCGTGCACCGAAGTCCAGGCGCAGTTTGCGTTCGAGAGTGCGGCTGATGGCCAGTTGAATCAGTGAAGGTGCTTGCGGAGAAAGTTCTCCACGAGCGCGAGCCGCTCAACGTCGTAGAATTCTTTGCCGCCGTGACCGCTGCCGGGCAAGACGACGAATTCCACCGGGCACTTCGCCGTTTGATAGGCGGCGTGCAGCTCACGCGACTGTTCGAGGGGCATCTGCGGATCGGCGTCGCCGTGGATGAGCAGCAACGGGGGATCGAGGGCGTCCACGTGTGCGACGGGGCTGGCGAGCCTGGCCAGCGCTGGTTTTTCGTCGGGTTGGCCGTCAAGCAGGAGCTGCAACGCCGGCACGCGCACGCTCAGCCCGCGCGGCGTTGACTGGCCAAGAATGGACTGCAGATTCGCCGCACCGAAGAAGCTCACGATGGCCTGCACGTCCGACGACACGCCGCGGTGCGCGCCGACCGCGCCCTCGAGTTCGGTGTGTCCGTTGCTCACGCCAACCAGCGCCGCGAGATGTCCGCCCGCCGAGGAGCCGACAATGGCGAAGCGCTTCGGGTCGCAACCAAACTCGCCCGCGTTCGCCCGGAGAAAGCGGATCGACGCCTTGATGTCGTGGACGTTCGCCGGAAACGGCGCGATCGGTGTCAGCCGGTAGTCCACGCTGGCGATGGCAAATCCCTTTTCCAAAAGCCCCGAAACGGGCACCTCCGTCTTGGAGCCTGAACGCCAGGCGCCTCCGTGAATGTAGATGAGCAACGGCGCAGGATTCCTGGAATTCGCCGGCAGGCGGAGATCGAGCTTCAGCGCGTGCTCGCCGACGCGGGCATATTCAAGGTCGCGCAGGACACGCGGTTCGTCAGCCTGCGCGAGAGAATGAGCAACCGGCGAGACAGCAATCAGAAGCGCCAGGAGCGGCGCGCAGTTTGCCGGTCGTTCAGGCGGTTGAAGGTTGGTCATGGCCAATGATTCCCGGACACTGAACCTTGATTGCTCAACCACGCCAAGACTTCGTTTGGGACACTCTGCACCTGTCGGCGGGTCCGCAGACGACCATCATTTCCGGGGCCTCGCCTCGTACACAACTTTTCCGCCCACCAAGGTCGCTGTGACGCGGATGTCTTTGATGTGGTCGGCGTCGCACTTCATAAAATCGTCTGCCAGCACCGCAAGGTCGGCAAGCTTGCCAGCTTCGATCGAGCCTTTGCGCTTTTCGTCGAAGCTGAGATAGGCGGCGTTGATGGTCATCATCCGCAACGCATCTTCACGCGAGATGCGCTGCTCGGGGCCGATGACCCGTCCGCCCTCCGTCTTCCGTGTGATAGCGGTGCCCATCGTGAGGAATGGATTGAACGGGTTGAGCGCGTGGTTCGGGTCGAGGCCGGACATGTGGTCGGTATTGAGCGCGACCTTCACGCCGCCATGCAACCAGTCGGCAACGCCGATGAAATTCTTCATTCGCGATTCACCCAACGCGGTGACGATGGCGTCCGCGTCCTTGAAATACCACGCGGGCTGGGTGTCCACGCACACGCCCAGTTTCGCCGCGCGGCGCACGGCGTCGGCGGTGGGGAAGTAAGCGTGAATCAGCGTGTAGCGGCGATCCGTGATCGGGCTGTCGGCGTTCGCGGCCTCGACGGCGTCGAGCACGACGTCCACGCCGGCGTCGCCGGTGACGTGCGAACTCATCTGCCAGCCGAGCCGGTGGCCGGTGCGGATCATCGTGCGAATCTTCTCGGGCGAATTCTGGAGCGTGCCGCGATACGTCGGGTCGGTGATGCCGTAGAGCGCAGCGGCTTGCATTCCCCAAGGCTCGCGCAAATACGCCGTGCCGTAGAGAACCCCGCCGTCCACGCCGATCTTCAGCGGCCCGATGCGCACCCAATCATCGCCCTCGCCGAACTTAAACGGCAGCGCGCAGATGGCCTTCTCCGTCCCGGCTTCCGTGCCGTCGCCGCCCAGCCCGATCGTGAGCGTCGCGCGCACCGAGAGTCGGCCCTGCTCCTTGAGTTTCAGATACGTCCGCCAGCCGTCCACATTGGTGCGGCGTTCGAAGATGCTCGTGATGCCGACTTCGTTGTAGGCGCGGTGGGCTTGCGTCAGCGAGTCGAGTTCTGCGGCCTCGGAGACGCCTGGCCGCGCAAGAAATCTTGTCAGCAACCCTTTCGGATCTTCGAGCACGCCCGTCGGCTCACCGCGCTCGTCCTTGACGATCTTCCCGCCAACGGGATCGGGCGTGTCCTTCGTGATGCTTGCCGCGCGCAACGCCGCGGAGTTCACGATCTGTACCTGCCGCGACGCGTATTGCCAGCCGAACACCACCGGATGCTTCGGCGCGGCTGCGTCCAGTTCGGCGCGCGTCGGAAACCGCCGCTCCTTGATGCGCGTGACATCCACCCGCGGCGTCTGAATCCACTTGCCCTCGGGCAACGCCGCTGCGCGCTCCCGCACCCACTGCTGCATCTCGCTGATCGAGTTCAACTCGCGAAACGGCTGCACCGCGTGTTCGCGCGCCACGCCGAGCGCGTGCACGTGACTGTCAATCAGGCCGGGCACCACCGACTTCCCGCGCGCGTCGATGATCCGCGTCTTGTCACCGCGCAACTTCTTCACCTCAGCGTTCGAACCAACGGCAACGAACACACCGTCGCGAATCGCCACGGCCTCGGCCGTCGAGAACTTGGAATCCACCGTCAGCAGCTTGCCGTTGAGCACAATCAAATCGGCGGGTGGCTCGGCGGCGTGCGTCGCTGAAGCACTGACGAAAATGACCACGATGACGAGGCAGGCAGATTTCACAAGGTTCATGGCTCTATTGCATCACATTGCGGCAACTTGAGCAATTCAACCTGCGTCCATGCATCGTGTCGTTCGGCGAAGGTGGCACGCCGTGCTTCTCAGAGATCGGCGTGGAAAAGCGTTGCCTGAATTGTTAGCATTACGGGCGATTTGAAGCCACCGGCCACAATCCACCGCTATTTCGCGCCGAAGTTTCGGGGCGCTTTCTTCCTCCTGTGTGCCATCACGATCCTCGGCCGCGCCGCGGAGTTTCCCGGAGAGCACTGGTCGAAGGCCGCACCTGCGGAAGCAGGACTTGACGAAGAGAAACTCAATCAAGCGCGTGACTATGCGCTCACCGGCGGCGGCTCCGGTTTCATCGTTCGCGGCGGCAAGCTGGTCTTCTCGTGGGGCGACCCGGCGCAACGCTACGATTTGAAATCCACGACCAAATCGTTCGGCGCCGCGGCACTCGGGCTTGCGATCAAGGACGGAAAGATGCGGCTCTCCGACAAGGCACGCGCGCACCACGCGACGCTCGGCACGCCGCCCGACAGCAACGCCAACACCGGCTGGCTGGATGAGATCACCATCCTCCACCTCGCGTCGCAGACGGCCGGGTTCGACAAGCCAGGAGGCTATGTGCCGCTGCTGTTCAAGCCGGGCACCGAATGGAGTTACAGCGACAGCGGCCCCAACTGGCTGGCGGAGTGCATCACAATCGCGTACCGCCGGGACCTGGATGCGTTGATGTTCGAGCGCATTTTCACCCCGTTGGGCATTCAGCGCGCCGATTTGATCTGGCGCAAGAACCAGTATCGCCCCGACCTGCTCGACGGCGTCAAGCGCCGCGAGTTTGGCGCTGGCATCAGCGCGAATGTGGATGCGATGGCACGCTTCGGTCTGCTTTGGCTCCGCGGCGGAACCTGGAACGGCACACAGATTCTGCCACACGATTTTGTGGACCAAGTTCGCACCACCGTGCCGGGCGTGCCGGGTCTGACAGTCCATGTGCCCGAGCACTACGGCAAGGCCGCCAATCACTACGGTCTGCTCTGGTGGAACAACGCCGATGAAAACCTTGAGGGCCTGCCGCTGGACACGTATTGGACCTGGGGCCTCTTCGACAGCCTCATCGTGGTCATGCCCACGCTCGACATTGTCGTCGCACGAGCCGGGCGGTCGTGGAAACGCACCCAGAACGCGGATCACTACGAAGTGTTGAAACCGTTTCTCCAGCCGATCGTCGCCGCCGCCAGCACGCCACAACACCCACGAGCGAACGCCGCCAGTTCAGCCGCGCTTCATCCACCCAGTCCAGTGATTCAAGGCATCGAGTGGGCGCCGCCCAGCACCATCATCCGCAGGGCCAAGGGCAGCGACAACTGGCCAATGACGTGGGCCGACGACGACGCGCTCTACACCGCTTACGGCGACGGCAACGGTTTCGAGCCGTTTGTGAAAGGCAAACTCAGTCTCGGCCTGGCAAAAGTGACCGGCGCGCCACCGGACATCCGCGGCGCGATTCTCCGCTCGGAAACGGCGGAGGCGCTCGGCGACGGCAAGCACGGACGCAAAGCCAGCGGGATGTTGTGCGTGGATGGTGTCCTCCACCTGCTCGTCCGCAACGCCGGCAACGCACAACTCGGCTGGTCGTCCGACCATGGCGCAACATGGACATGGGCGGATTGGAAATTCACCGAGAGCTTCGGCTGTCCGACCTTTTTGAATTTCGGCAAGGATTACGCCGGGGCGCGCGACAACTTCGTTTACATCTACTCGCACGACTCGGGGAGCGCCTACGAGCGCGCCGACCGTTTTGTCATGGCGCGGGTGCCCAGGGACAGACTGCGCGAGTGCGCCGCCTACGAGTTCTTCGTGAAGCTCGACGCCAACGGCCAGCCGCGATGGAACACGGACATCACCCGGCGCGGTGCGGTGTTCACAAACCCCGGCGCGTGCTACCGCTCCGCCATCTCCTATGACGCCGGCCTCAAGCGCTATCTCTGGTGCCAGATCGGCCCTGGCAACGACACGCGCTACACTGGCGGCTTCGCGATCTACGATGCGCCCGAGCCGTGGGGACCATGGACGACAGCCTTCCGCACCGACCGATGGGACGTCGGTCCGGGCGAGTCAAACAGCTTTCCGACCAAGTGGATGAGCGCCGACGGCCGCACGCTGCACCTGGTGTTCTCCGGCGAGGATCATTTCTCCGTCCGCCAAGGCACCGTCATGCTGCGCGAAAAGCTTAAGCCTTCGTCCCGATGAAACCCGCGCGTTGGCAGGTTCCATGATTCTTCCGCTCATCTGTATTCTCCTCGTCGGCTCGTCGGCGCCACGAAGCGGAACGTGGGGCCGTTGGATCCGATCTGACCGCTTGAATCGAGCACCATCGCGGAGGCTTCGAGTTGGGAATACCCGCAAGCCCATCTGTCACGCGACCTGTAATCGGCGACGAAAGGCGGCAACTGCGAAACTCGGTTTCATTCAGTTCACGCTACGGACGTTCCGCGCCCTTCTCCGGCAGGCTCTGGAACTCACCCCAGCCCCGGCACTTCCCAACCATCGCGATACGCGCGGCGGACGAGCGCTGTAGCCCTGGCGTTGTTCGTGAACTTCAGCGCCTTGCGGTCCCACTCCAGCCACTCGCCAGCGAAACGGTCTGCCATCGCGCCGACGAGCACGGTCTCGGTGAGCGGGCCGCCGTGGGAGAACTCGTCGCAGGCCTTGCGCCCTTCGAGGATGGCGTCCACCCAGTCGTGATAATGGCTCTGCGGTTTGAAGATCGCGGGATATTTCTCGGCGTGGAAATTGTCCTCCGGCAGCACGATGGGTTTGCCGCTGCCGTAAACTTTGAAGATCGCGCCATGCTCGCCGATCCAGCAACTGGCGGACGCCGGCGGCTTATCCACGCCCTTGGGGAGTTTGATCTTGGTGAGGTCGGGTTGCACGCCGCCGTCGTGCCAGGTGAGTTGCACAGTCTTGCCCACGGTGAGGTCGTTGCCGGGGAAGATCATTTCGACGAGGTGCTTCTCGCCCCAGAGCGGCCCGCTGCTGCCGGGCGTGGTCTGGCGCACGCGCAGCGGCGCGGTGAGCTTCAAGGCGTCGAAGCTGATGTCGAAATGGTGACAACCCATGTCGCCCATTTCGCCGCAACCGAACTC
>DATDFH010000103.1:0-6977 GCA_036522715.1 Verrucomicrobiia bacterium | reverse complement strand
AGGCGATGCCCCACTGCGCCATTGCGCAATCCGGATCGAGTTGCGCCACCGCCTCGAATGAACGGATGGCCTCGGCGTGGTTGAAGTTGTAGAGGAGCGTGAGGCCCTGGTCGAAGTAACGTTGAGCCAGTTCGTAGCGTGTCGTGATCTTGTAATGATGCCGGCCGAGATTTTTGAAGAGCGGCGCGATGGGCGCTTTGCCGGCTGCCGCCACCAGTGCCAGGCACAAAGCCGAGGCCAGGACACAGACGCGATTTTTCATTCCAATTCCTTTCATGAACAAAGCGGGTTCACAGATTCAGAGGCCGGGCGTACGTCCGGTCCGCCGAACGTAGCCACCGCTGCGCGGAGATTCAACCGATCTTCGAGACGCGGCGATGCGGCGGCTCACTCGTGGTAGCCGAAGAGTTTGCGGTCGCGAATGATTTGCGCGGCCTGCGGCGGGACCATGACGAGCCAGGAAGGATCGCCGGCCTTGATGAGCTTGAGCACTTCGCGCGACAGGATCGGCAGGGCGGCCTCGTTGTAGTCGCGCAAGGCCTGGATGTGGAGGTTCTCGACGAGATAGGAGTAAAGATGCCGCAGGTTCGGCGCGACGAGGAGGTTGCCCGCGGTGATGATCGAGCCGGTGGTGGCGTCCTGATACGGATAGACGTAAAGCTTGAGGTCGTTCTTGAACAGCCGGCCGAAGGATTCGAGGATGCCGCCTTCGAGGTCGGTGTAATACTTCTCGTCAAATATCTCGCGCAACGTCGGCACGCCCATGACGAGGCCAATCATCTTTTTGGTGTAGTGGAACAGATATGCCGCGAGCCGGTGATGTTCGGCAAAATTGGAAATCAACACGGTCTTGCCGAGCGAGCCGAGCAGGTCCACGCGGTCGAGAAAATCGCGGTGGTCGATCACGCCGTCGTCGGTGAGGTTCTTCAACGTCATCTCCATGAGCACGACGACTTCCTCGCCGCGCACGGCGGGTTCCTGGACGAACATCGCCTGGGCGCAGTTGAGCATGTCGAGGGTGACCCTGGTGATCGGCCGGAAACTGCCGCGCTCGACGAGGATGGGTTTCTTGTAGAGGACCTCGGCGGCCTGCACGACTTCGCCGTTGGCGGTGAACATGGCGGAGTTGGCCAATCCCTGCTCGACGAGTTCGAGGCTCATCACGCGGTTGTCCACGTTTTGAAAGCACGGGCCGGAGAATTTGATCATGTCCACCTCGACGTGGCCGCGGGTGAGATTGTCCATCAGCGAACTGATGAGCGTGTGCGGGTCGTCGTGCAGGTAGGCCGCGCCGTAAACCAGGTTGACCCCGATGATGCCGACGGCCTCCTGCTGGTCCACCGTCTCCACATCGAGCATCCGCACGTGGATGATGATGTCCGACGGCGCAGTATCCGGCTGGGTCTGAAAGCGGATGCCCATCCAGGTATGGCACTCGTCGAGGCGCTTGTAACCGCGCGCGGCGGCCGTGTCTGCGAAGGCGAAGAACCTGGTCGTCGCGCCACGCGTGGCCTGCAAGCGCTCGATGACCAGGCCGTATTCGTGATCGAGCATCTTGTGCAACCGCTGGCGGCTGACGTAGCGCTCGGCTGGCCCGTAGAGCGCATCGCTCACTTTCATGTCATAGGCGGAGATGGTCTTGGCGATGGTGCCGGCTGCGCCGCCGACACGAAAGAACCAGCGTGCGACCTCCTGCCCGGCGCCGATTTCGGCGAAGGCGCCGTACACAGCCGCGTCCATGTTGATCTGGACGGCCTTTTGATGCGTGGGGATGATTTCCCGAGCCATAACGGGAGGAGTGTTTCACGAGACGGGCGGGGCTTCGAGAAAGAATTTGCCGGCAAGGGAAATCGGCTGTTGAGACGGTAGTGCCGGAGAAATGGAAAAAGGCGAACGGGTTGCCGTTCGCCTCTGAAAGGGTGAGCCGACTGACGTCGGCGCTGCGCCGCTCTTAGTAGCGGTAGTGCTCGGGCTTGTAGGGGCCGTCAGGAGAAACGCCGAGATACTTGGCCTGCTTGTCGGTGAGCTTGGTGAGCTTGACGCCGATGCGGTCGAGGTGAAGGCGCGCGACTTCTTCGTCGAGCCGCTTGGGCAAACGATAGACGCCAATCTTGTTCGTGGCGCGGTTGGCCCAGAGGTCGAGTTGCGCGAGGCACTGGTTGGTGAAGGAGTTCGACATCACGAAACTCGGATGGCCGGTGGCGCAACCGAGTTTCACGAGGCGGCCTTCGGCGAGGAGGTAAACCGTGCGGCCGTTGGGCAGCACGTATTTGTCATACTGCGGCTTCACGTTGATGCGCTTCACGCCCTTGAGCGTGTTGAGGCGGTCCACCTGAATCTCGTTGTCGAAGTGGCCGATGTTGCAAACGATCGCCTGATCTTTCATCGCCAGGATGTGGTCGAGGGTGATGACGTCGCAGTTGCCGGTGGTGGTGACGTAGATGTCGCCGGTGCCGAGGGTGTCTTCGAGCGTGGTGACCTCGAAACCTTCCATCGCGGCCTGGAGGGCGTTGATGGGATCGATCTCGGTGACGATGACGCGCGCGCCGAAGCCGCGGAGGCTGTGCGCGCTGCCCTTGCCCACGTCGCCGTAGCCGCAAACGACGGCGACCTTGCCGGCGATCATCACATCGGTGGCGCGCTTGATGCCGTCGGCCAGCGATTCGCGGCAGCCGTAAAGGTTGTCGAACTTCGACTTGGTGACCGAGTCGTTGACGTTGATGGCGGGCACGAGAAGCTTGCCCTGCTCCAACATCTGGTAGAGGCGATGTACGCCGGTCGTGGTTTCTTCGCTGACGCCTTTCCAATCCTTCACGACCTCGTGCCAGAAACCGGGGCGTTCCTTGGCGACCTTCTTCAACAGCGCCTTGATGACGGCGACTTCGTGATTGTCGCTGGGCGAGTTCACCCAGTCGTCGCCGTTCTCCAGCTCGTAGCCCTTGTGGACGAGGAGCGTCGCGTCGCCGCCGTCATCGACGATAAGTTGCGGGCCTTTGTTGCCGGGATGCGTGAGCGCAGCCAGCGTGAAGTCCCAATACTCTTCGAGCGATTCCCCCTTGTGCGCAAACACGGGGATGCCGGCCTTCGCGATCGCGGCGGCGGCATGGTCCTGGGTCGAGAAGATGTTGCAGCTCGCCCAGCGCACCGACGCGCCGAGTTCGGCGAGCGTCTCGATTAGGATCGCCGTCTCGATGGTCATGTGCAGCGAGCCGGTAACGCGCACGCCTTTGAGCGGTTTGCTCACGCCATGCTTTTTGCGAATGGACATGAGGCCGGGCATTTCGTGTTCGCAAACCTCGATGGTCTTGCGGCCCCACTCGGCGAGGCTGAGGTCCTTGACGGCGAAGTCCTGTTTGATTTCGCCGTTGCCGCTCTTGACGAGCTTGGCGCGGGCGGGAGGGAGTTTGACGGTGGCCATGATTCGTAAGGGGTAAGGAGTGGCGCGTGATTACTTCACCGCGCGCTTCAGCGCGGCAGCTTTGTCGGTGCGTTCCCAAGTGATGCTGTCGAGATCGTCCACCTTGCCGAAGTGGCCGTAGTTGGTGGTCTTGCTGTAGATCGGGCGGAGGAGGTTGAGCTGCCGGACGATTTCGGCGGGTTTGAAGCTGAACACCTGGCAGACAGCCTTTTCGATCACGTCGTCGGGAACCAACCCGGTGCCGAACGTGTTCACGCAAACACTGACCGGGTCAGGATGTCCGATGGCGTAAGCGAACTGAATCTCCGCGCTGCTCGCGAGGCCCGCGGCGACGATGTTCTTCGCCACGTAACGGCCCATGTAAGCCGCGCTGCGATCCACCTTGCTCGGGTCCTTGCCCGAGAACGCGCCGCCGCCGTGACGGCCCATGCCGCCGTAGCTATCGACGATGATCTTGCGGCCGGTCAATCCGGTGTCGCCTTGCGGCCCGCCGACGACGAAGCGGCCGGTCGGGTTGATGAGAAACTTCGTCTGCTTGTCGAGGAGTTGCTTGGGCAACATTTTCTTGATGACTTCCTCGATGCAAAATTCCTTGATCGTCTTGTGCTTCGCGTCGGCCGCGTGCTGCGTGGAAATGACGACGTTCGTGATGCGCACCGGCTGGTCGTTCACGTATTGCACGGACACCTGGCTCTTGGCGTCGGGGCGAAGCCACTTGACCTTGCCACTTTTGCGGATGCGGGTGAGTTCGCGGCCGAGCTGGTGCGCGAACATGATCGGCGCCGGCATCAACTCCGGTGTCTCGTTGGTCGCGTAGCCGAACATCAGGCCCTGGTCGCCAGCGCCCTGCTCCGCCGTCTCCTTGCCATCGGCGCCGCGCTCATCGACGCCCTGCGCGATGTCGGGCGATTGCGAGGTGATCGCGTTCATGATGAGCACCTTGTCGGCGTGAAACACGTCGTCGTCGTGCGTGTAGCCGATCTCGCGGATGGCGGCGCGCGCGATCTCGTTAAAATCGAGCCGGGCCTTGGTGGTGATTTCACCGCCGACCACGACGAGATTGCTCTTCGCGTAGGTTTCGCAGGCGACGCGGCTGAATTTGTCCTGCGCCAGGCAGGCGTCCAGGACGGCGTCGGAAATTGTGTCGCAAACCTTATCCGGGTGGCCTTCGCCAACGGACTCGGAGGAGAAGATGAAGTTTTTGCTCATGCGAGTTTCAGGTCTTGAATATTATCGTATTGACGTATCAGGATGCGACGATATATGAGTTTGCCATCACGTCAATCATTTATTCCAACCAGGCCGCGCCCCGGACGCCATGCTCTCCACACTAAAAGCCTTCCGCGCGCTCGGCGACGCCACGCGGTTGCGCATCCTCGCGCTGCTGGAGAAGGACGAGCTCGCCGTGGCCGAGTTGCAGGAGATCACGCGCATGGGACAGTCGCGCATCTCGACGCATCTTGGTTTGCTTCAAGACAGCGGCCTGCTCGAATCGCGGCGCGAGGGCAAGCGCACTTTCTACAAGCTCAACGCAAGTGGCGACGAGGCGGCGAAGGAGTTCATCGACCTCGCCGTGCGCGGCGCGAAAGAATTGCCCGAACACAGTGCCGATCAACTAAACCTCAAGCGCATACTCAGCCGCCGCCGCGCGCAGGATCAGGTCTATTTCGATCAGGTCGCCGGCCGCTTCGGGCGCAGCTATGGGCCGGGGCGTTCGTGGCAGGCGTTCGGGCAACTGCTCCTCCGCTTGATGCCTGCGCTCGACATCGCCGACCTCGGTTCCGGTGAAGGTTTGATCAGCGAACTGCTCGCGCGCCGCGCGCGGCAGGTCACCGCCGTCGATAACTCCGAGAAGATGGTTGCCTACGGCAGCGCGAAAGCGAAGAAGGCGGGGCTCAAGAACCTCAAGTTCAAACTCGGCGACCTTGAAAATCCGCCGCTCGAACTCTGGAGTGTCGATGTGGTGATCCTCAGCCAGGCGCTGCATCACGCCGCGGAACCCGGGCGCGCCATCGCCGCCGCGCATCGCAGCCTCCGGCAGGGCGGACAACTGCTGATCCTCGACCTCGCGCGGCACAAGTTCGAACAGGCGCACGAACTTTACGGCGACCGCTGGCTGGGCTTCACCGAGGGCGAACTGCACGGCTGGCTCGAAGCCGCGAGTTTCAAGGGCATCGAAGTCACCGTGGTCGCGCGTGAAGACGAGCCGCCGCACTTCGAGACCGTGCTCGCGTGCGGAGTGAAGTAGGAATGCCGAGCCGAACTCCGGCGCGGCGGTTCAACGCCCGAACTGCGCCGCGATCCACGCAGCCACCGCAGAGTCATCCAGCGCCTGTCCTTCCAGGCGCAGTTTGTCTGTTCCCTTCGCCGCGGCATACGACGCCCTCAAGGCCGCGCCGCCATACTCCGGCTTCGCGTTGTGGAGCAACGCAGGGTGTGGAGCCGCCAGCGCTGCGACGCCCGCGAACCCGCCCATCCGCTGCAAGCCGGGCGTGAACAAATCCTGCGCGAGCAACTCCTTGTCGTCCGCGTCGCTGACTCCGGCGCAATCCGCTGCCACGCCATCGGCCACCGGCGCGGCGAGCACTGTCCACAGACCCGCTCGCCCCACGCCGGCGAGCACCGTCTTGCGCGCGCCGAGTTCCTTCCTCGCCGCCATGCACGCGGTGATCAAGTCCTGCACACGCTCCTGAATGTCCGTGCGATTGTAGGTCGTGAAAAACTTGTCGAAGTAATTCCGCTTCGCTGCCGCATCAGGCCGCGCGTTTTCGCCGGTGAGGAACAAGTCGGGCAACAAGACGCTGAACCCCTGCTGGACCAACGCACCTGCCAATCCAACCGGCCGGCCTGCCGCGTCAAGCGACGCGCCCTTTCCTTCCGGATGAACGACCACGACGAGCGTGGACTTCTTTCCTGACTTCGGCGCGAGCAACACCGCCGGGATGCGGTCTCCCCTGCCCGGCCGGCCAAACGCCAGTCGCGTCGCGCGAATCGTCCCCAACTCCATGACTTCGCCGCGCTCGACGATCACCTGCGGCGCCACGTCGAGTTGCAGATTGTGCCGCCACGCGACCGACTGCACGCGTTTGAATTCCTCCACCGTCCGGCGATCCGACGGGATGAGCCGCGACAGTTGCACCGCCGCCTCCTGCATCCGCGCGCGGATGAACTCCTCCTCGGTCAGCGCGCCCGCCGGCTGTTTCGCGCCGGGGAACACGCGCACGGTTTCCTCAGTCAGCGGTGTGTGCGGCAGTTCCTTCACCGGCACCGGCAGCCCAGCACCGAGCAGCCAGTGGTTGAACCACGAATACACCACCTCGCGCGTGGTCTGGTTGTAGTTGTGTGGGAAGTCGTGGATCTCGTAGTGCAACCGCTCGCGTGCGTCGAGCAGCCGATACGCCTTCTCCACGCCCGGTCCCTCGACCGTCATCGTCGTCTTTGTCCAATCGCCCGTCGCCGCCACGAGCAACTGCCGGCGCGGCGCGGGTGCGGCGGCGATCTCCATGTTGGAAAACTCGACTCGCAACCCGGGCGCGTTCTCGCACTGGCAGCCGCCCTG
>DATDFH010000102.1:0-4801 GCA_036522715.1 Verrucomicrobiia bacterium | reverse complement strand
CATCCGGGAACGGGCCTTCCAGCCGATTGCGCTGCCGCCAGATTCTGCGTTCAAGCGATGGGCGCGCATGGTGAAATACGGGGTGCGGCGCAGCCCTTGGTATTCCCGGCATGTCACTCCGTTCACCCACCGCAGTCTGGTCGCACTGAGAAAGACTGAAAAACTGGCGCCAAGCCGATAACGCCGCCATCTCATGAAGGAAACATTTACGGCGACTGCCGGATCGACGCGCATCCTTGGAATCTCCGCCTTCTACCACGACTCGGCCGCCGCGCTGTTGGTGGACGGCAAGATCGTCGCGGCCGCGCAGGAGGAACGCTTCACGCGCAAGAAGCACGACCATCACTTCCCGATCAACGCCATCGAATACTGCCTGCGCGAGGCGGGCATCGCCCCGGTGGACCTGGACTACGTCGGCTTTTACGACAAGCCGCTGGCGAAGTTCGACCGGCTGGTGGAAACCTACGCCGCATTCGCGCCGCAGAGTTTTCGTTCGTGGATGAAGGCCCTGCCCATGTGGCTCAAGTCCAAGCTGCACCTGCAGCGCGAAATGGACCGGGCCTTCCGCAACGAATATCGCGGACGCTACGTCTTCGCCGACCATCACGAGTCGCACGCGGCGAGCGCGTTCTTCCCATCGCCGTTCGAGGAGGCCGCGATCCTGACGCTCGACGGCGTGGGCGAGTGGAGCACCACCACGCTCGGCCACGGCCGCGGCAATCGTATCCGGCTCACGCACGAGATTCGGTTTCCCCATTCGCTCGGGCTGCTCTACAGCGCGTTCACGTACTACACCGGGTTCCGGGTGAACTCGGGCGAGTACAAGGTCATGGGCCTCGCTCCTTACGGCGAGCCGCGTTTCAAAGACGTCATCCTCAAACACCTCATCCACGTCCGCGACGATGGCTCGTTCTGGATGGACATGAGTTACTTCAACTATTGCCAGGGCATGACGATGACGGGCGAGAAGTTCCATCGTCTCTTTGGCGGCCCGCCGCGCAGCCCGGAAACCATGATGACCCAGCGTGAGATGGACCTCGCCGCGTCCGTGCAAGCCGTGTGCGAAGAGGTCATGCTCAAGTGCGCGCGGCATCTGCACAAACTGACCAAATCGAAGAACCTCGTGATGGCCGGCGGCGTGGCGCTCAACTGCGTGGGCAACGGAAAGATTCTCCGCGAGGGTCCGTTCGAGGACATCTGGATACAACCCGCGGCCGGCGACGCGGGCGGCGCGCTGGGCGTGGCGCAATTGATCTGGCATCACGTGCTGTCGCAACCACGCACCGTGGGAAGCAGCGATTCCCAACGCGGTTCGCTGCTTGGCCCGGAGTTTGACGATGAGGAAACGAAGCGGTTCCTCGACGGGGCGGGCGCGCGTTACCACGCTTTCGCGAGCGAATCTGAACTGATCGAGCGCGTGGCGGATTTGATGGCGGCCGAAAAAGTTGTCGGCTGGGTGAATGGCCGGATGGAATTTGGCCCGCGCGCGTTGGGCGCGCGTTCGATCATCGGCGACCCGCGCAGCGCCACGATGCAGGCGACGATGAATCTCAAGATCAAGTTCCGCGAGTCGTTCCGGCCGTTTGCGCCGTGCGTGCTCAAGGAGGACGCGTCCGAGTATTTCACGCTCCATCACGAATCGCCCTACATGCTTCTTGTCGCACTGGTCGTGGAGAAGCACCGGCGTCCGCTGTCCGCCGAGGAGCAGGCCACGATGACCGATCCGGATTTGCGCAAGCGCGTCAACGTGCGGCGCTCGTCGATCCCGTCGGTGACGCACGTGGACTATTCGGCTCGCGTGCAGACCGTGGACGAGGAACGGCACGGGCGGTTCTACCGGCTGATGAAGCGCTTCAAGGACAAGACCGGTTGTGGCGTCGTCATCAACACGAGCTTCAACATCCGCGGCGAACCGATCGTGTGCACGCCGCAGGATGCCTATCGTTGTTTCCTCGGTACGAACATGGACGCGCTGGTGCTCGGCAATCACCTGCTTCTGCGCGACGAACAACCCAACGTGAAGACCTTCGACGCGGAGGCGTACAAGGCGTCGTTCAAACTCGACTGATCCTTCCTGACTCCTGAATCCTGAATTCCGAACACTAGCCTCTCACCTCTTCGCAATGGACACTCTCGCCAAAATAATTCTCGTGCTGGTTTACCCGCTGCTGCTGCTCGCGCGGTTGCTCAATGCGTTGCTGGGGCGTGATCCGCTGCGGCTGCGTGAGCCGCGGGGCGACAGCCTTTGGATCGCCCGCGACGTGGAGTCAGACAGCGCTTCCTATTTCTCGGAAGCTTCAGCGGCCGAGGGGCGCGGGCATGGCGGCGTTGGGGGCCTGGCGCGCGCGCCGCTCAAAATTCTCGCGCGTCTCTATGCGCCGCCGCGTTCCGCGCCGACCGGACAGTATTCCGCTGGCGCCGACCGCGAGCAGGGCATTCCCGATGAAGTCTATACCCTTTGGTGAGCGGCATGCCGGGCGAATTTGACACCAAGCCTTACGTCGAGCACGACCCGATCGTCGGCTACCGCTATACGCCGAACACCCGGCGCACGCTGCCACGGCCGGGCGGTGGCAACTACGAAATGGTCATCAACGCCGCCGGAATTCGCAGCACGCGCGAGTACGCGAAGACGAAACCGCCGGGCGTGTTTCGCATCCTCGCCTTCGGCGACTCCTACTCGGCCGGGCAATTCGTTTCCAACGACCAGCGGTTTTCCGAGTTGCTGGAGCGGCGCGTGCCGCAACTCGAAGTGATCAACTTCGGGCTGGAGGGCACTGGCACCGACCAGCAGTTGTTGATTTACGAAAATGTCGCGAGGGAATATGAGCACGACTTGGTGATGGTGTTTCCCTTCCTCCAAAACATCCGGCGCAACCTGGTCGAGGCACGGGTGGCCCGCGACCCGAAGACGGGCGAGGAAATACTCCGGCCCAAGCCGCGTTTTGAATTGGCGGACGGTCGGCTCGTTTTGAAGAATTCTCCGGTCCCGGCCGAACGGGTCGCGGTGGCGCAGAACACAGCCGCGGCTCTGGAGAAGACGGACGCGGATCGCAGCACCACCAACCGCCTCAAAGCGCGATTCAGTGCGTCTGCGTCCGGGCGCGTGCTCAAGCGCCTCGTGTTCGCGCTCAAACCGTGGGAACCGTTCCCCGAGTACGCGAGCAACACGACGCCCGCATGGCAGTTGATGGAAGCCATCTTCAAGCGCTTCCGCGCCGCCGCTGCGCCGCGTCCGTTGGTCATCGTTCCAGTGTTTTACGACAGCTATGTCCGCTTCCGCATGGCGTTGAATTATCTGGATCGCTTCCGTTCAATGGAGGGGCCGGGCGTGCATGTGATTGACCTTCTACCACACTTTCGCCGGGTCGGCGCCGAGGCAGTGCGCTGCTTCCAGGAACCGCACGACTGCCATTTTTCCGCTTACGGGCATCTCGTGCTGGCCGATGCTCTGATGGCCGAATTGAACACGCGAAACCTTTTGTTGCGGCCGGCGTGAGTTCACTGCGGAAGGCGCGATGCGCAAGCTCCTGATCATTTCCACGACCTTCTACCCTGATCCGCAGGTGCCGGCCATTCGCATGACGCAATGGTGCCGGCATTTGCCGAAGCTCGGCTGGCGGCCTCACGTCCTGTGCCGTTACTACGGCTACGAGGCCACGCCGGAAGAACTGGCGGCGAACGTGCATCCGGACGTGACGCTGGAATACTTGGACAAACCCGAGGCGGCTGACGGTCGCGGGAGTGCCGGCGGCGCATTTCGGAACTTCGTCCGGACCTCGATCAATCCGATGTTGTTGTCCCAACCCGGCATCTCGAGTCTGTTCGTGCCCGATCCTTCGATCCGGTTCTGGCGGAGGCGCCGGCAGCAGATTCTCCAACGCGTCAAGGCGATCCAGCCCGACGTGATCCTCACCACCAGTCCGCCGCATTCGAATCACGACATCGGCCTGTGGCTGGCGGCGCAGACGGGCATCCCGTGGGTGGCGGATTTCCGCGATCCTTACCTGCTCGACAACCGGTTCCGCCCGAGCGGGCTGGGTTTGCTCCGGTGGCACGCTCACGAACGGTTCAAGGAAGCAGTCTATCGTCGGGCATGGCTGATTACTCACGCGATTCCCAACCAGGCGCGTTGGACACGTCGGCATCTCCCGTTTGCCCGGGAACGTTTGCTGACGCTGACCAATGCCTTTCCCCTTGAGATGCTGGAGGGCCTGGAGGCGCCGCGCCCGACCGCCAACGCGCGCAAGACGGTTCTGGTCACGGGCACGATTCCCGAGCCGGAACAGTTGCGGCTGGCGCAGGCGGTGGCGCAACTCGCGGCCGAGGGGCAGGATGTGCAGTTGACGCTGCTCGGCAGGCGGCCGGGGCACGAAGCCGAATTGGGTCGCACGCTCGGCGAGCGGCTCGTGCTCCCGGGCTACGTGTCCCACGCCGAGTCCGTCCGCGCCGTCATGCAGGCGGACGTGCTCGTGAATTTCCTCGATGCCTTCCGCAGCCAGTCCCGTCTGCTGAGCACGAAGCTCTTCGAGTATCTGGCCAGCGGCAATCCCGTGGTGTGCCTGAACCCGAGCCGCGTCGATCGGCTGCTTTTGTGGCGCATGAGCGGCGTGAAAGTGGTGTCCGGCCCGTCGCAGGAGCAGCTCGTGTCCGCGTTGCGCGAAGCGCTGGCCGGGAAACTGCGACGCTCACCCGGGGATGTGGAAAATTTCCGCCGCGAGTTCAACTGGCCGCATCGCGCCGGGCAACTGGTCGCCGCCCTGAACCAGCTCGTGGCCTTTCCGCCTCAGAACGTGCCCCC
>DATDFH010000101.1:0-3968 GCA_036522715.1 Verrucomicrobiia bacterium | reverse complement strand
GCCGCGAGCGTTGGCAGGCGTGGTCGCTTTGGCTGCTGGCGATCATGTTGGCGGGCGGCTTCGCGGCAACGTTCAACGGCGACGGGCAATCGGGCCGGTGGATCGCCTGGAGCTTCTTGGGCGGAATGTTCACGCTGATGTTGTACGGAGCAGTCGCGTCGCAGGCGGCCCGGTTTTTCATTGAGGCGCAACGCAACGGTCTGATGGAACTGCTGCTGGCCACGCCGCTGACGGTGCGCGAGATCGTGCAAGGCCAATGGCGCGGCTTGCTGCGAATGTTCGGCCCGCCGCTGGCGGTGTGCCTCGCCGTGCAACTTCTGGGGACGTTCATGGCGCAGCAACTGACATGGAACCAGTTCGCCACCATAACGCCCGCAGGGCCACCGACGGCCACGACAACCACCAACGCGAGCGGGATGACGAATGTGACTGTCGTGACGACGACGAGCATGGGAGGAACCGTGATGGTTTCCGCTGGTGGAATCACCGCCCCAAACGAATGGTTCGCGCTTGCAATGTCAGCCGCCGGAACCTTGACCGTCCTCGCCAATCTCGCGGCGCTGGCCTGGTTCGGCATGTGGATGGGGTTGAACTCGCGGAACACCAACGTCGCGACGGCGAAGACGATTCTTTTCGTGCAGGTCATCCCGTGGTTTGTGATCAGCTTTGCGTCGGCGCTGGTGTTTCCGGCGTTGATGTTCTCGAAGGTCCTGAGTGGAAACGCGACTGCGGCCATCCAGAACACGGTCGTCTGGTTTCCGCTGATCATGGCGGCGGTATCCACCACGCTCAATCTGGCCAAGGACATCGGATTCGTGACTTGGTCGCGGCGAAAGCTCTACGCCGAATTTCGCGAACGTGCTGCGCAGGCATTCGCGCCGATCCATCCGGCCCTGCCTCCACAGTTGCCCGGAGCCGTGCCGCCGATCCTGACCCAACGCGTCAGCGAATCTTCTGGTCCGGCAGTTCCTTCTTGATCCCCTCGTCGAGCGGCATCTTGTCGTTGGCGCGCGTGAGTCCGACGGCCTTCATCTGGCGCGCGAGTTCCTTCTGTAGTTCCTTCACAACGCGGGAGTACTTTGGATTGTCGATGAGGTTGTGCCGCTCCTCTGGATCGAACTCGAGGTTGTAAAGTTCGGCCTTGTGACGGTCGGGCTTTCCGTCGCCGTGCGGGTAATGAATGTATTTCCACTCGTCGGTCCGGACGGCGCGGACGTTGGGCGTGTACGGGAACTGCTTCTCGTAATTATAGTGGTAGAGCCACGACGTGCGCCACGAGGAGTCGCCGCGCTGGACGAGCTTCACGAACGACTTGCCGTGGAGGTTCGGCAACGCGGGTGCGCCGCAGAGTTCGAGGATGCTCGGCGCGACATCGGCGGTGAGGACTTGTTGCTCGATGGCCTTGGGCTTGTCCGCCGGCGTGAGGCCGGGGAAGCGGACCGCCAGCGGGATGCGCAGGCTCGCCTCGTGCGCGGTGCGTTTGTCCACCATGCCGTGTTCGCCGTTGAGCAGGCCGTTGTCGCCCATGAAGACGATCACGGTGTTCTCCAGCTCGCCGCGGCGACGCAACTCGGCAAGGAGTTTCCCGACGCTGTCGTCCACCGAGAGGATCGTGCCCCAGTAGGCGCGCGTCATGTTCGCGAAGTCCTTCACCGCCTCAGGGCTGTCGTCGGGAAATTTTTTGCGCCACTCGAACAGGGGGCCGTAGATGCCGTGCCAGGTGTAGAGGCGCTCCTTGAGCCACGCCGGTTTGTCGTCGAGGTGGAACGCGGTTTCCGGATACGGAATCCAGACGTTATTGAACGTGTTCGAATACTTCGGCTCGGGAATGTAGAAGCTGTGCGGCGCCTTGTGGCCGATCATCAACAGCCACGGCTTGTCGGCGTGCGGGCGGTTGAGCCACTCCATCGCCATGTCGGTGACGGTATGTGTGTAGTAGCCGGGGATGAGTTTGCTGCCGCTGCCGTTGACGTTCCACTCGGTGTCGAAGTATTTCCCCTGCCCCTTGTGCGTGACGAACCAGTTGAAGCCGGGGCGCGGCTGGTCGTTGTCCTCGCCCATGTGCCACTTGCCGAAGTAGGCCGTGTCGTAGCCCGCCTTCTGCAACTGCATCGGGAAGCTGACGAAGTTCGTCGGATATTCGGTGAAATTGTTCACCACGCCGTGCGTGTGCGCATAGAGTCCGCTGAGGATCGAGGCGCGGCTCGGCGAGCACAGCGACGTGGTGCAGAACATGTTCTTGAACTGCACACCCTCGTGCGCGAGCCGGTCGATGTTCGGCGTCTTCACGTGCGGATTGCCTGCGTAACCGAGCGCATCCCAGCGAATGTCGTCGCAGAGGATGAACAGGACGTTCGGCCGTCTGGCAGCGGCGGAAGCGGAAAAGGACAGACCGAAAACCGAAAGCACGACGAAGATGAGGGAACGCTTAAAAGGGGTTCGCATGGCCGGACTCTTTACAGGATCTCCGGCCAATTCAAGAGCCGCCCGTAATCCTCATGACGCAGCTTCCGCAGTCGGCCTCCTCCGCCGGTAACCCAGGAACCAAAACAGCACTGGCAGCGACAGCGAAACGCACACGACTGAAATCGCAAACCACGGGCCTTGCATGAGCGGCGTCAGCCGGGCGAGCACGGCCTCCGCGTTGTGAAAGAACGCGTGGCTCGCAAAGAACGCCTTGGCCGCCTCGTCGTTCGCGTGTGTGGCGAAAGCTTGTCCGCCGACCGCAAAGTCGTGGGCAAACGCGGCGCCGCCCTTCGCCGCTTCCCACGCGACAGCGCCGCCGCCCAGAGCCCACCAGCCGACCGCCAAGCCGCCCAACGCACCCACACCGAGCGCCAGACCGCCGAAGGGAAAGATTCCCGCCGCGACTCCGCCCAAGACCAACCCGCCCGCCGCCAACCCGCCGATGGAAACCAACCCGACACTCAAGCCGCCAATCGCGATGCCGCCGACGGCCGTGTTGCCGAAGGCGAACAGGATTCCCTGCGCGCGGTCGCCGATGGCGATCCATCCACGCGCCGTTTGTCGCGGCGAACCTTGCAACGTCCACGTGGCGATGTCGAAGCGTTCGGCGCCGCCGAAGTTCACGTCCACCAGCGGCAGGCCGAGGAGACTCCAGCGACTGCGCCAGCGTCGCGGCTCCCATCGCGCCATCAGATTCATCAGCCAGCGCCGCACCGGCGTCAGCGGAACTTGCACCGTGGCCGCGGCCACTTCCTCGACGCAGATTTGTCTCGTCCTTCGTTGCACCCACACGGACCACGCGATGACCAACCCGATGAAGAAGATCATCCACACGATGAAGGCCGGAACTTGCAACCGCGGCGAGCCGGCGAACGGTCGCCAGTCCGTCAGCGCCACGGCGATGAAGGGAGCCATCCAGGTCAGCATGAGCACAGCGAACCACCGGAAGCTCCGCTTGAGGAACTCGCGCTGCCGTTGGTAACCCGCCGTCTGCCAGCCAATCCAACTGCCCAACGCCGCTCCACCGAATCCGCCGAGAATTCCGAACGCCGACCCCAGAAGGCCGATGGCGCTGATGGCTTTGACCGCCGGCGCCGCCTTACCCGCAGCACCAATCGTCGCCGCGGCGGCTGACGAAACAGCCACGCCCGGCAACGCGCCCAACACCGCGAGCGTGAAGACTGGACCGGGCCGCGTCCGTTTGAGCGCGCCTTCGACCAGCGTCGCCATCTGCGTCCTCAGCAACTCACGTCCCCGCGAGAGGCGTTGTTTGACGGCGTCCTCGGAAAGTTCCAGCGCCTCTGCGACGCGCGCGACCGATTGCTCCTCGCGATAAAACAGGATCAGCGGCTCGCGATAATTCTCCGGGAGCGATTCGAGGGCGTGCCAGACGAGTGATTGTTCTTCGTGGGTAACGGCGTTCTCTCCGGGCGTCGGCTGCGGGGAAGGATGTTCGCCGGCGGATTCGAGCGGCTCGCTCTTGCGTTCGCGCCGCACGACAC
>DATDFH010000100.1:0-8143 GCA_036522715.1 Verrucomicrobiia bacterium | reverse complement strand
AGAAGTAGGGCGGCGCCGCCGGTTCAGCTTTCACCCTTCACGAACAGCAGCCGCAGGCTGTTGAGCACCACCACCACGGTGCTGCCTTCGTGACCCAGCACGCCCACGGTCAACGGAATGATTCCCGCCAGCGCCAGCACGACCAGCACTGCAACCGTGCCGAGCGAGATCACGAGGTTCTGCCAGATGACGCGTCGCGCGCACTGACTCACCCGGAACGCCGCGAGGAAATTCTCCAACCGGTCGTGCATCAGGACGACCTCCGCCTGTTCCAGCGCCGCATCCGAGCCGCGCGCGCCCATCGCCACGCCCACATGCGCGGCCGCCAGGCTCGGTGCGTCGTTCACGCCGTCGCCCACCATCGCCACACGGCGGCCCTCCTTGGTGAGCGCCTGGATCGCGGCGACCTTTTGCTCCGGCTTCAACTCCGCGCGCACGTCGTCCACGTGCAGTTTCGTTTTCAGGAAATCCGCCGTGGCCTGCCGATCACCGGTGAGCACCACGCTGCGCAACCCGGCGCGGCGGAGTTGTTCCAACACCGAGGCAGCTTGCGGACGCAGATCGTCGCGCAGCAACAGTCGCCCAACGAGACTGCCGCGCCGCACCCAGACTTCAGAGATGCCTGGTTCGGCCGCCGCGGCGTGCGCCTCACCGTTGACCACGTGCTCGCGTCGGCCAAGCAGGCATTCCTCGCCACGGTATTGCGCAGTTAGACCCATTCCGGTGACCGACTCGAAGTGATCGAGGGTGAGCGGCTCAAAGCCCTGCTGCTTGCCGTGCCTCGAAATCGCGCGCGCCAGCGGGTGCGTCGAAAGCCGGTCCATTGAGTAGGCCAGTTGCGCCACCTCGCGCTCGCGCCCGGCGGGAAAACTCTCCACCCGCTCCACCCGCAATTCGCCCGTCGTGAGCGTGCCGGTCTTGTCGAGCGCCACCACGTCCACCTCCGCGAGTTTCTCGACCGCCGCACCGCCGCGGAAGAGTACACCGCGCCGCGCGCCCCACGCGATCGCCGCCAGGATCGCCGACGGAATCGACAGCACCAGCGCGCATGGCGACGCGACGACCAGCAGCACCATCGAAAGATAAAAGGCGCTGCGGTGCCCTTCAGTTTCGGCGAACGGCGCGTGACCGAGCGCCAGCCACCAGACGAAGAACATCACCAGCGACAGGCTGAGAATTGCGTACGTGTAGCCGCTGCCGAACTTGTCGGTGAACCGCTGCGAGGGCGCCTTGAGCCGCTGCGCGTCGCGGATGAGCCGGATGATTTTTTGCAGCGCGCTTTCGCTCGCAGGCCGGAGCACCAGGGCCTCGACGGCACCCCAGAGGTTCAGCGTGCCCGCGAGCACCGAGTCGCCGATCTGTTTTTCGACCGGCGTCGCTTCGCCCGTGAGATTCGATTCATCCGCGGCGGTGCGGCCCTTGGTGATCTCGGCATCGACCGGGAACTGCGCGCCCGGCTTGAGCAGCAGTTTCATTCCGGGGCGGAGTTTCTCGACGGGCGTCTCGTGTTCGCGGCCCCATTCGTCGAGGGTTGTGGCAAACTTCGGCGCGGTTCGGAACAACGAGTGAATCTCCCGCTGTGTCCGGCTCAACGCGTAGTGTTCAAGCCCGCCCGACAACGCGAAGAGGAACAACAGGATCGAGCCTTCGCCCCACGCGCCGATGGCGGCGCTGCCCGCGGCGACGGCGAGCATGAGGAAATGCACGTCGAGCACGCGCTTGCGCAGCAGCTCCCACGTCTCCTCGGCGGCGAACCACGCCCCAGCCAGATACGCCAGCACGTAGCACGGCAGGCTGGCCGCGCCGGGTTCGAGCACCTTGCCCGCGATGCCGAACGCCGCGCACAAACCGGCGGCGAGGAGTTGCCACTTCCATTCGTGAAGGTGGTCTTCGCCATCGGGCAACTCGACTTCCTTGGGAATGAATTTCGGCAGCGACAAATCGCGCCAATGCCAGAAGCGCGGCGCGGTCGGACAGGTCTTGCGCGCGATGGTCGTCTTGTCCGCGTCGGTCTGTATGGTGATCGCCGCGGATTCCTCGGGTCCGAGCGGGATGTCGCAGGTTTCGCAAGTGCCGATGCCGGTGAGCACGCCACACTGATGTTCGGCGCTGGCCTCGCGGCCAGCCTGCACCGCGGCGGTCGCTTCAGCCTCGACGCCGGGATTGTCCTTCTTCCCCATCGTCGCAACCGAGATGGCGTCGCGCGCGCGGTCGAAGGTGACGGCCTCCAGCATCGGCTCCGTCGCCAGCGCGGACGCGACCGAACGCACGAGGCACTTCGGCTGTTCGGCGTCGTTTGATTTGGCGGGTGGAGGCGCGACCGGCATACAAAAATGTTACCGTCGTCAAACTGCCGCCGCTTCGCCGGGGTGACAAGCCGGCAATTCCGTCCGGGAGGGTGGTGTCCTGATTTCGCAGGCGAAACGGATCGGAGCAACGCAGGTGGAACAACTGCGGCGGGGCGGCGACTCCTGCCGCTTCTCGAATTGCCCCCACTCCGCTGCGCAGTGAAAAAGCAGGACTGGCGGCTTCTTGGACGCAGGTGCATCGCCGCAAAGAGGGGCAGAAGGCGAAGGGTTTTTCCCATCGCACCGGACGGCTGCCGTAAAATGTTCAACGTGGCCAAAATGTCTTACCACATTTTTCTTGCCTTACTTCGCATGCTAGGTCACCTTTTTCGGCATGAGCACAACCACCAAGACTGATTCCGTCCTGTTCACGGTCAAGGGACAGGTGGTCATCCCGGTCTGGCTGCGGCGGCAGTTCGGCATCGAGGAGGGCACCAAGGCGTCCGTCATGGCCACGCCGGAGGGCATCCTGCTCAAGCCGATCACCCGCGCCTACATCAAGAGCCTGCGCGGCTCCCTCAAGGGCAGGGGTGTGATGAAGGCGTTGATGGAAGACCGCAAACGCGAACGGGATCTGTGACATGGCCACCAAGGTTCTGGATAGCTGGGCGCTGATCGCGTTCTTCGAGGACGAGCCGGGGGCGGACGCCGTTGAGGACATCATCCACCGGGCGACGCTCGACCGGCACCGCCTCTACCTGAGCGTCGTGAACTGGGCGGAGGTTTACTACAGTACGATGCGCTCGGTATCGCAGGAAGCGGCCGAGGCGCGCGCACACGAAATCGCCACCCTGCCGATCGACATTGTGGGTGTGGGCGACGATCTGAGGCTCACGCGTCTGGCGGCACAGTTCAAAGCCAGCCACAAGATCAGCCTGGCCGACGGCTTCGCCGCCGCGCTGGCGAAGGAAAAGAAGGCCGAACTCGTCACCGGCGACCCGGAGTTCAAGGCGTTGGAAAAGGAGATCAAAATCAACTGGCTGAAAGCCGGCTAGAGAGAGGAAAACCATGAGAAAACTCCGATCGTTCGACGAAATAATGTTGGGGCCATCGGCAAGGCAAATCGTAGCCGGAATTGAACAATCGCAACGTGAGTTTCAGCAGAGGCAAAGGGCGGCGTGGAGCCGCCTCGTTCCGCAAATTGCGTTCGTGCTTCTTCGGTGCGATGCCAGGCGAACACGTGCCAGCATTGACGACATTGCCGGCGAAGCGCTCGCGACATACCCCGAGGACTTCTCAACGGGGTTCGCAGGTAGGAGGATTCCCGACAGCGCCCTTGTGTTGATGACACTCAATGAAGCTAAGACTCGGCAGTGGGGTTACGTCGCCGGAGATTGGTTCCGTGGGTGGCGCCTTACGGAAAAGGGGTTTGGATTTGCGAAGGACGTAGAGCGAAGACGGGCGGCCAGGAAGCGTTGAACGCAAAGGATCGTAATGGAACTGAAGGAAACAAAACCAGAGTATGGTCGGAAACAAGTGGCGCCGCCCGGCGAACCCGGTCGGCACCATGGTGGGCGGCCGGTCGATGCGAGAGATTTGCTTCGTGTGGATCCGAAAGATCGCAACCTCTACGAATCTTGCGAATTTTCTCTCCCTCACCTCACGGCATATTCGATCAGTTGGTTGGCGGCGTGGGAGATTCCGACGACCTACGAGAACATCAGCGTCTTGAACGCCCGTCTGTTTCCTGCGCAGTTCGCGCTGACTGGATTCCCCGAGTCGCCCGACGCGATGCGCACGAACAGGACGCTGCTTCAAATGCGGCCCAAGTATCGCGGCTTCGCAACGTCGGATCCCCGCAGGGGCGTCTTCTTGACCGAGAAAGGCCGCGAAGCCGCCGCGAAGGTCATGGACGCGGTCGGCGCTCCAACATTTGAAGGAAAGCAAGTCGAGCAATCTGCGGCACCAGAAATTCGGACGACCGTGCGCGGAAGAGAGCGCACGCGGAATCCGGCTCAAATCATCGCGGACTGCAAAAGTAAGCTCCTTTACAGGCGGTATGCGGAGGGAAAATTCGAGGAAACCGACATAGTTCACTTCCTCGGGCTCGTATCGCTTTTCGACCATACCCCGCCATCGGAGGTTCGCAAAGCGTTGCGGCAGCTCAGAGCAGACGCCCAAGCAGCCGCCGACGATGAGTTCCTGGTATTTCTTGGCCGAGTCGAGGAGCGATTTTCCGCCTATTTGAACAGAGCCGACCCGAAGTGAGGAAAAACGTATGATCCGCGATTCCTTCGAACCTCGAATTGCCGTCCGCGAGGAGCGACGGCAAGCCAACGAAGCGTTGGGGCGAAGTTTTTGCAAGACGCTCGCCGAACTGGTGACGAACAGCGACTCCAGCGCCAAACGCAAGCATGGACTGACGCAATCGAACGGGCTGGTGGAATTGATGTTCCGAGTGCCCAAAGGAAACCATCTCGATACATCCGCGCTGAAATCGCAGATCGCGGGCAAGCAGCCGAAGAGGAAAGTCCGCATCGAGCTCGTAACCGACAAGCGTCATGGCCGACCTTCGCGCGAAATCGTTGTGATCGATGATGCGCAGGGAATGAATGCGCAGAGTCTGAAAACAGCGCTGGAAGATATAGGCGGGGACCGCAAGGATTTGGCCGGCGGCATGACGGGCCGGAACCTCTTCGGTCGCGGCCTCTCCGATGTCCTGCGGGCTCACCAAGAGGCCGCCATTCAGACTTTCGATGGGAACCAGTTGACGATTGCTACCGGCGAATGGTCATCAGGCAAGACCGGAAGATGGACGATACACCGCGAATGTCATGAGAATCCGGGGTCCAAGCATTTCAAGGACACGTTCCTGAGTTCAACCACCTCTGGAACCGCCGTCCGCTTCCTGGCCGGCTGCCGGATACCCGATCACCCGGGAATCGTTTCGAGGCTCGCCAACTTTTTCATGCTTCGATTGATCGCCGCGGACCCCAACGTCGAGTTCATTCTGCGGCAATTTCGGACGGGACACGTTTACACCGATCCCGTGATCTACGATTTCCCTGTCGGTCCGGTGATCGAGTCCTTCTCGAGGACGTTTGATTGGGGTGGCGGAAGCGAGGCGCTCAAAGTGGACTTCCTGTTGGCGCGGTCAGACCGGAAGCTTGAAGGAGTGAGCGCAGACCGAGAAGCGCGTGAGAACGGCCTTCTCGTTGTGGATGACCTCGACGCGGTCTACGACCTGACCTTTGTTGATCCCGATTACGAGCGCGCGGAATTCCTCAGGCACATTTTTGGTGTGATTAGAGTCAACGGCCTTCGTGCCGTGCTCGAACGGCACCTCAACGTCGACTTTACATCTCCGCTCCGAGTGGACCGCGAAGGCTTCAACCGCGAGCACGAGTTTAGCAAGGCACTTCTTGAGTTCCTCGCTCAGGAACTCCGCCCGATTTATGAGCGTGAAAGAAAGCGCGTTGAGGAGCGAGATCAGAGCAAATTTTCTGAGCAAACCCGCAAGAAGATCGAAGATGCGCTCAAACACCTGAATAAGTTCTTCCAGCAAATTACAGAGAAGACCGGCCCCGGTTCCGGTGGCGAAGATGAGACGCCTCAACCGCCTAGCGAGCCAGTGTCGTTTTTTCCGCGTTCGATCAAACTCACTGCGGGGCGGCCGAAAAAAGTGCTGCTCCTGGTGCGAGACGACATGGTGAGGGACGGATGTGAGATTGTGGCGACCGCCAGCGACAGCATCACGGTGCAACCCGAAACCGAGAGAGTTTACCGGAAGCAAAGCCCAAGGTGGCCACCGCATCAGAACTTTTTTGCGTTCACGTTTACGGTGTCCGCATCCTCAGTGGGCCTGCATGGAACCGTAACCGCCTTGGTCGAATGCACTGACGGCAATCCAGTTGAGGCGACTCTCCAAGTCGAAGATGTGTTGGACGAACCCCTCATCTCTCCTCCCACCATCATGGAGTTCCGGCCACCAACTTCGATGGGGCGTCCGAATCGGCGGAACAACTTGGTTCTTTTTGTGAACCCATCTGTGGTCACGCCTGGCCATTACGTCAGATTCGCGATCACCAAACGGCTGGGGGGCGTCGATCTTGTTGATCCCGCAGGAAGTGGCGTTCAACAGTTCGACGTAAAACTCGACGCAAACCAGCACGGCGTCCGAGGGCAAAACGTGCTGCGCGTTCTCGTTCCTTGGCGAGGAACGGCGTGGAATCAGCATGCAACTGTTGAGGCGCGGACCAAAATCGGCTCAGACCATGTCGTTGCCCCCGGCTACATCCGCCTTGATGAACCGGATCCGAACGAAGCAGGCTTCTTTCAGCGCGTGGAATACGACGAACTCGATGACCATGCGCCGAGTAAATTTGCAGCCGGCGTCATCACCATCAACACGCTCGATCCCCTGAACAGGTTCGTTTTCGGCACAGGTGCGACGAAGGAGGAAACCCGCAAGGAATTCGACCGCAGATTGAGCGAAGACCCGAAGGCGCAGCAACGACTCGCCTCGATTTTGTTGGAGGAAGCTTCATTCCGCGCATTGCAACAGCTTTACGATGACAACAAGCTACTTTTGCCGGAGCGGCGTGAAGTCGCAGAAGTTCATGCCCAGATTGACCGATACAAATTCAGTTCAGCCGTGGACGTATACCGGGCGTTGGTGAGGTAAAACTGGCACCGCTACCCGCGAGGCGAAGGGCGAGGTCGTCAGAGGAGTGTTTGGCTTTGGTCGATAAACCGGTTGACCGAAAGGCCTCCGCTTGAGCTGGCCAGCACGAGCGGCCGAAACACGCTGCCGTGCGATTGTCAGATACTCCTGTTTAATGTCCGCACCTGCTGCTCGCCTGCCGTGAAGCACCGACGCGACGGCCACGGTCCCGACGCCGAGAAACGGATCCACCACCAAGTCGCCTTTGTTTGTGAGCGCGAGGATGAGCCGCTCTGGAATCTCAATGGGGAACTGGCATGGATGGAATGTTTTTTCGACGTGGTTGTTCTTAACGTTTGGAACGATCCAGACGTCACCAGGGTTCTTGCCGAGCGGATTGCAGGAATACTGGCCGCGGCGATCCCCCTTGTAAGCAAGCTTTCCCGGATACTTCTGAGGGACGCGCACCGCGTCGAGATTGAACACGTATTCGTCGCCCTTTGAATACCAGAGGATCGTTTCGTGCCTTCCGGAAAACCGATTCTTGCAGTGAAGTCCGTGCTCGAAATGCCAAACAATGCGATTCCTCAGCCGAAGCTCGTCCGTGCTCGCGTACGCGGCGAAAAGCGGATGAAGCAAGATGTCTAAGGGGATCATCTGCCCGTGCCCATTCACATGGTTTCCGACCTGCCAACAGATGCTACCACCGGGCCGGATGACGCGCACGCACTCCGCGATGACCATGCGCTGGAGCTTCAGGTAGTCGTCAACCGTGAGGTCCGGTTCGTATTCCTTTCCAACGTTGTAAGGCGGCGACGTGACGACGAGTTGGACTGAAGCGTCAGGGAGCTTTCGCAGCAGTTTCACGCAGTCGCCGTGAAACAGCGTCACGTCATTGGTATCCCGAAAGTGCCGTCTGATCTTCATGGAAATGCGGTTCAAAGGGTCTCTCAACGGAACTATTTTATCATGCCACGCAAACAGATCCAGTGAAATCGCTATACGCGTGACGTTTTGTGTCATGCTGCGCCTGCTCACGAACCCGCGCTCCGGCATCAGCGCGAATCAGCGTTCATCAGCGGTTCAATTGGGGACTCGCGTAGCTCATTCCTCCGAAATGTATTGCGTGCCGTTGCGCTCTCTTGCGGCCAATAGCAGCGGATGCGTCCGGCGAGTCGCCCGCGCTCCCCTC
>DATDFH010000099.1:0-8490 GCA_036522715.1 Verrucomicrobiia bacterium | reverse complement strand
GAAGTGTCCATCGGCGAGTTGCTCGATGGCATTGTGAATGCCGACGTAGCGCACACTCGTCACGCCGGGCCGCCAGTCGGGCTTCCCGTGAGACGCGGTAAACGTCCACGTCTTCCCGCCGTCACGGCTGATGTTGAAATTTGCACCGGGCTTGTTGCCATCCAGCGGGAGAATGATCGCGCCCTCGCGCGTGCGGATGGGTTGGTTGCCAATCTCGGCCTCGGGTTGAAACGCGAGCGGCTTGGACCATGTCTCACCGTTGTCTGTCGAGGTGCGCATCGCGTCGCCAGACAATCCTTTGGCGAAGAAGAACAGCGTCTTGTCGCCGTCGAACCACAGCTTCGGCGCGTGATCGTTGATGTCCGGACCGTCCCAAAATGGCGACGCCTCCTCCCACTCGGTCGCGCCGTGGCGCAGGCGGCTCGCGAGCACGGCGAGTTCGGGCCCGCCTTCATCGCCGCAGGAAAACCACACGGACAACAGGTCGCCGTTCGGGCATTCAGCGATGGCCGGGCTGTGGTTGTGGTCGGAGAACATCGGGCCGGCGAGATTCAGTGGCACTTTCACGAAACGCTTCGGCCCGCCGAAGAACGGCTTCGTGACACGCTCAATCTTCGGCGTGCTTTGGCTCACGTTGCGCGCGTTCAACGGCGGCGTCGGTCGGGGAAGCGGTGCCGTCTTGGGCATTTCGCCGAGCACGACACGGAAGCCGATTTGATCGTTGGACGTCTCCGCGATTCGCCCGCTGCGATTCGCCGAGCGCAGAAAGCGTGAGAACACATCGTGGCTGCCGCCGCGCGTGACGCGGAAGTCGCCATCCACACGGCCCACCGGATCAGTGGCAGCATTGGCCTCGTACGGCCCATACCAGTCGAGGCACCATTCCTCGACGTTGCCGTGCATGTCGAACAAGCCCCACGCATTCGCCACAGTCTGCGCGACTCGCAACGGTGCCCCTTTCGGCCAATCGCGATAGTCGCTCGGGAACTTCCCGGCCTTGGTGAAGAAGCGTTTGATCGCCTTGTCGTTGATCTTGTATTTCTGAAAGCCATCCGGCAAACGCTCGCCCGTACTGAACGGCGTCGTGGTGCCTGCACGACAGGCGAACTCCCACTCCGCTTCCGTGGGCAAACGATAGGGCTGGCCTTCCTTCTTCGAAAGCCACTCGCAGAACTTCACCGCATCGTGCCACTTCACATTGGTCACCGCTTCATCAGCTTCACCCGCGAGCTTCAGCTTCGGATTGAACTGCCGATACTGCGCGATCGTCACCTCCGTCGCCGCCATCAGAAACGCGTTGCTGATCTTCACGCGATGCACCGGGCGTTCGTCCCAGTCCGCATCATCGCACTTGTCCGCGTGCCTCATCGTCGAATAGTCCGCACGCGGCCCATCCTGTCCCATGAGGAACTGGCCGGGTTCGATGCGCACAAACCTCATGCCGATGGAATTTGTGATCTCCTTCGGCTTCCCGACATGAAGGTCTGTTGGAGCGACACTCGCGCTGGGCTTCTTGGCGCCCGGCTTTTGTGGCGTTTGATTCAATTCGATCCGGAACGGGCGCAGCGGCAATCCGGCTCCGTTCTCGATGGAGATGATGGGATTCTCCGCCCACGCGTAGCGCAATTCCTGCGGGCTGGGAAGGTCTGCGCTCCACAACAGGAGATCGGTTCCATCGACCTTGCCGTTCGCCCAAACCCATTTGCCATCGGCATTCCTCAACGCAAAGCCGCCCACCTCACCAATGCGGGACCGCAGGCCATCCGCGTATTTCAAACTCACGCGGATCTTGTTTCCCTCCAGCTTGTAACTCGCAAATTCGGGACTGTGAACTTCGCCGAGCGGAAGATGATAGACCTCGGCCAGCGCGAGATTGGCCAACCGATCACCGACGGGCTTCTTCACCGGGAAGTGGGCGTTCTCCGCAATGCCGAGGTCGATGGAGGCCACGACTCCCGTGCGGGGCAGCTTCAAGGCCCCGTTCTGCGCTTCACGAATTTGTGCGAGAGGCTTGTCCTCGTCGGGCTTCGTCTGAAGCGGGTGCATGTTGTTCATCTCGACGTAATAAAAGGGCAGCTCGGCCTTCCAATGCGCGCGCCAGGTCCGAATCAAGGTCTGGATCAACTCGGAGTATTCCTGAGGATGCGAGTTGTTCCCGTCGGCTTGGAACCAGATGATTCCCTTGATCGCGTAGGGTTCGAGCCCCGCGATCTTGCCGTTGTAGAGACGGACAGGAACGTGATGGCTGTCGGGCGTGTAGAAGGGTTTGGGCCGGCTCCTGGCGTTCTTGATCTTGAGTTCCGGAGTGGGATTGGCCGTCCGCCAGGCCGCCTCCTCACGTTCGTATTTCACCTCGGCCTCCTTGCTATAACCAGCCAAAGCGTCTTGGTGCCGTTTCCAAATGGCGCCCGCCACCGACGTCGCATCGAGTTCCTTCTTGGGAATCCACACTTCGGCTGCCGTGCCGCCGACGGCGGAAACAATCAGTCCCACCGGCGTGTGCAGCTTCTCATGCAACGCCAGGCCAAAATACCAGGCCACCGCCGAGCACGTGCCGATCGTCTCCGGTTCCGCAATCGTCCAATGCCCCACAACATCTTCCTGCGGCTCGTCGGCCCCGCGGCTGAGCGTCATGAAAAATCGAATGGCCGGGCGCACGGACGCGGCCTGAGCCTTGGCCTCCGCCAGAGTTTTGGGCGCGACGTTGGACGACGCCACTTTGAAAGCCATATTCGACTGACCCGACCCGAGCCACACTTCGCCCACGAGCACGTCTGTGACGGTCAGCGTGTTCTTTCCTTTGACGGTGAGTGTCTGCGGCTGGTCGCTCGCCTTGAGTTTGTCGAGCGTCACCTTCCACCTGCCATCAGCGCCGGTCTTGGTGGTCTTCGATTGGGCGCCGAAGGAAACGGTGATTTCCTCCCCCGGCTCGGCCCAACCCCAGATCGGCACGGCGGATTCTGCCTGCATTACCATGTGGTCGGAAAAAAGCGCGGGCAGCTTCACGTTCGCGCGCACGGATGCGGCGCACGCGAAAATCAGGAGGAGGAGTGCGGAGGTTTTCATGGGTTGTGTTGGGTCACTTCTTCTTCTGGACACCTTTGCTCTTCTCGAACTCGGCCTCCATCGTCTGCGGTTCGCGCGTCACGTGCACGCCGCCGCCGGAGTCGGCGAGGCGGTTGATCAGTTGCTTGAGCTGACTCCCCTCGCTCACGAGCTTGCCCGCCTTGATGTCCGCCTCGCTGACCTTGGCGAAAAGAATCTCCTGTTCGTCCTTGTTGTAACGGCCGCGGTCGTAGGTGATGTAAATGAACCCATTCGACCCTTCGGTGCCGTCGGGATAACTGACGGCGTTGCGCTCATCGAGCGGCAGCTTATAGGGCCAGCTCCGGCCATCGTCCTCCGACAGCATCGCGGTCATGTTCGCGCGCTTGCGAGGGTCATCGTTGACGACCAGCAGCAGGGCGCCGGATTTCAGCCTGGTGAAGAGGAAGCGGGTGCCGACACTGCGTTCCGTCGTGAACGGCCGGTCATGGCTCCAGGTCGCGCCATGATCAAAGGATTCGCTCTGGGCAATGCCATACGTGGTTCGGGCGAGCAGCAGGAGGCTGCCGTCTTTTCGCTCCACAACTTGATGTTCGGAAAAGACACTGTCTTTGACGGGGAGTCCGGAAAGGAAGGAAAAACTCCGGCCGCGGTCGCGCGACAACCAGAGTTGGGTGCGCAACGGATCCTTGCCGTTGAAAGTGTCCACGGGGCTGAGCCAGGCGCCGTCGCTGAGGACGGTGGGCTTGTTCAAGCCGACACCGAACCCCGCAAAGACCGGTGCCTTGAACCTGGGCTTCGCGTCGTCCGGATGCTCGACGCAGAAGCCCCACATCGAACGGATTCCGTTCGGGTCTTTGACCTTGAGGTTGCGATTCACAAACCACCAAAGCCGGCCTTGCGGATCGATCCACAAATGGGGATCGCCCGTATTCCCGCCAAAGAACGCGGTGGGATCGAACACTGCGACTGGATTCGACCAGGTCTTGCCATCGTCTCCGCTCGTGACGAGCACCGCGTGATTTCCGGCGCTGCCTTCGCTGAACGGCCCGGCATACCACGTCGCCCAGAGCCGTCCCTTCGGTGTGCGCTCGATGCCGGGAATACCCTGCCACATCCGCATGCGCGGCCAATACTTCGGGCCGGGATCGACGTTCAGCACCGGCGGCGTGAGCGTCTTCATGCCAAAGTCGTCGGGCGATAAATTTGGCTCCGCAGCGCGCGCGGCGGAGGCGATGCTGGAGGCTACGATGGCGAAGAGGAATTGGCGGCGGTTCATGCGAAGTGCGGCAACTTATTTGGACTGCGGATGCGTGGGCACGTCATGGATCACCACGCCGTCGAGCGTCCCGGTGAGGACGGAGGACTTCGGCACGATGGCGGTGCAGATCGCACCCCGATAATTGACTCCGTCCGGCTCCAGTCCGGCGGCCTTGGTGTTGCGGCCGTGATCGTAGGTCACAATGTAATTGCCCGTCGGTTTGCCCTCGCGATTTCGATCGATGGACACGACGAAGTTGGCCATGTGCGTGCCGATCGGCGGCGTGCGCGGATCGAAGACGAGCTTCGCGATTTCGCCATTCTTCCGGTAAACCGCCAGCGCCGCCTGCGTGCGGCCTCTCAGCGACGGATTATATGCGACGACCAACTCTCCTTCGTGGTCGATCGCCATTCCATCAATCACATTCTTCACCGCCGGAATGCCCTTCGGCTGATAGGGCACACCCCAGTTTTTCCCACGATCATGACTGTCGCACCAGTAGGGGCCGGGGCCGGCGCGGATGAGCATGCGGAGGTCTTTGTCACCGAGCGAAACAATGAACGGATCACAGAAGCCGCTGTTGTGAGTGAGATCGGGCAAGTCCGGGAGTTGAGAAATGAGTTCGGGCACAAGCACGTCGCCCTCGCGGATCGCGAGACGCCACAACCGCACTCCATCGTAGTCGTGAGCGATTCGGCTCCCTTGCTTTAAGCTGACGAACGTCGGCAGCAAGATCTCCGAGCCAACGACGGCCGGAACGCCGGCCGTGCCCCGGCAGATGTAGCAGCGAGGACCCACGGAGAATGTTCCGCGCGTGCCGGCCTGCGAATTCCGCACGACACAACCATACAGGCTGTACCAACCAGTCTTGGAGCGCCCGCCACGCACCGTCGGAAAAAAGACAATCGCGTCGCCATCCGGCGTCTGACCGATGCGTGGATCAACCATCGCACCCGGCGGCTCCGGCTCGGGAGGAGGCACGAGGAAGAAGCCGATGTGCAGCGTCGCGCCTTTGTCGTCGGAGTAGTAGAAGGTCAGATAATTCGGCGGCGCCGCTCCATCGGTGCCCGGCGGGACGCCTTTGCTGCCATAGGCCACGTAACAGATGCGGCCGTTCGGAAGCACCGTGCTCATCACGTAGAGGCGCGACACATACTGGTCGTAGGCCGGATCGGTGGACACCACGAGCGGCGGCAGCGCACCGGGCGGCGGCGCGGCGGGTTGCGGTTGTGCCGCGGCAGCAGCGATGACGATGAAAAAGTAGAGCGCGACAATTTTCATGGCACTTTTGCGGCGGGCTTCCTGGCTTTCGCAGGAGCGACGCCCGTCGCCTGATTGATTTGCACGCGGAGACGCGTGGTGTCCGACGGTTTGCTCGCGGCGACATCGCTTTCGGTGAAGGCGGCCATGAAGATCTGCTTCTCCTTCGTGCGGTTGAAATCGTAGATGATCCGGATCACGCCGTCCTTGTCCTGAACGCCATCGGGATACGAAACGCCGACGCGTTCATCGAGGAGCAAACCGCCACTCCACGTCTTGCCATCGTCGTCGCTCAGATACGCGGTGAGGTGCGAACGCGCTTTCGTGTTCGGCGAATTGTGGCGGACGAGGAGCAACTTGCCAGACGCGAGCCGCCGGATGAAGAAGCGCGAGGCCGCATGCGGAATGGCGGAGGGCTTTACTTCGCCCCAAGTCTTGCCGCCGTCGGTCGAAGTGGTTTCACCGATGCCGTAGTGCGTGCGCACGAGCATCCACAGACCCCCGTCACGTCGCTGCACGATCATGTTTTCGTCGCAGTTCCGATCCTCCTCTTTGGGGATCGTGGCGCTGCCGATGAATTCCCAAGTCGCACCGCGATCGGTCGAGCGGACGACACGCGAACTGCCCTCGCGCTTCCACAGTGCGGTCGGCAGGAGCCAGGTCCCATCAGCGAGCGCGGTGGGCTTGTTCATCATGATGCCGTCGGCAATGCGACGCGGCTCGGACCACTTGGGATCGGCAGCGCCAGAATCGGTCGTGTTCATCGCGAAGAGATGCGGCATTTCCTTCCCGCCCCGTTGCGCCCAGAAAAGCCAGAGCTTTCCCTGCGGATCGTGCCAGAGGCAGGGATCGAACGCGCGCACCGGCCCGTCGCGGTCGGGATCGAGCACAAGCTTGAGCGACGACCACGTGCGTCCGTCGTCGCTGCTGGTGACGAGCATGATGTAGTTGTGGAAATCCTCGCCGGTGCCGCCGCCATACCACGTCGCCCAGAGGCGGCCGTTCGCGGCGCGCTCGATGCCGGGGATTCCTTGGAACATGCGGACAGCGTCCGCGTATTCGGGGCCGGGTGAAAAGTTCGGCACAGGAGGCTTGGCGACTTGTTCGGGCGAAGCGGCAGACAGCGGCGCCCCGGCGGACACGAGCAGCAGAGAGAGTAGTTTGGCGATCATGTTGGTGAGTTGTTGGTTTGGAATAATTGTTGTGTCATCGGTGAACGCGGCTGCCCGAAGCGCCGCGCATGAGGGCCTCGATCTCGGCGCGGGTGACTCGGTTGAAGTCGCCTTCAATCGAGTGAGCGAGGCAACCGGCGGCCGCGGCGAATGAAATGGCCGTCTGCGACGGGCGAAGTTCCGGGGTGATGAGCGCGAAAATCAGCCCGGCAGTAAACGCATCGCCCGCCCCGAGCCGGTCCACGATCGCGGAGATGGAATGCAGACGGTCCGGCGCGGGAGCAAAGCACACAGCGCCAGCGGCGGCGTCGTGGAGGACTCCGCCAAACCCGGTCTCGGTCGCCGAATTGCCTTCGCGCAAGGTCATGGCGACTTGTTGGACGCGTGGAAACTGCACCGTGATTTCACTGGCGAGCTTTTCCAGGGACGTATCACCAGACAAACCCAGCACCGCCTCCGCGTCCTCGCGCCCGCCGATGAACAGGTCTACGAGTGGCAACAACTCGCGCATCGTGCGAGTCGCGAGCTCACGCGGCGGCAAGGCAGGTTCCCAGCGCCAGAGCTTGGAACGATAGTTCATGTCGCACGCGATCTTCACGCCGAGCCGCGATGCTTCGTGCATTGCCGTGCGCGTGACATCGGCGGCGTTGCGTGCAATCGCGGGCGTGATGCCGGAGATGACGAACCATTCTGCGTCGTGAAAGATCGCGTTCCAATCGTAAGCGCTCGCGGGCGTGATCGCGACCGAGGAACCTTCACGATCATAGATCACCTGACCTGCACGTTGGTTCGCGCCGGTCTCAAGAAAATACAAACCGAGCCGTCCTTCCGGCACGCGCAAGATATGCCGCGTATCCACGCCCATCGCGCGCAAACTCGCCACACACGCATCCGCGATCTCGTGTTGCGGCAGGGCAGTGACGAACGCCGCGTCGGCTCCGAGTTGGGCGAGCGAAGCGGCCGCGGACGCCTCCGCGCCTGCGAAGGTCATCTCGACCATGCCGGGCATCGCCTGCGCAAAACGCTTGAAGCCCGGCGGAGCGATTCGGCCCATGATTTCGCCGAACGCTACGATGCGGCTCATGGTTTTCCTCCTCTAGCGCGCTGCACGATGTCGGTTGCTTCACGCGCGTTGACGGTGATGGCGGCCCAGGCTTTCTTTTGCACCAGTTCACGGGAGGCGATCCACGAGCCGCCGATGGCGGCGATGAACGGCTCGCGCAGATAGACCGCGGCGTTGCTGGCATCGAGGCCGCCGAGTGGAATGAACTGCACGCCCAGGTGTGAGAAAGGAGCGACGATGGATTTCAAATACGGAAGTCCACCACAAGGCTCGCTGGGGAAGAATTTCATCAACGTGCAACCCGCCTCCAACGCGTGCTCAATGTCGCTCGGGGTGCAGATGCCGGGCGCGAACGGCAGTCCCGCGCGCTGCGCCTCGGCCACGACACGCGGATTGAAGCCCGGTGCCACACCGAACGCGGCGCCCGCCTTCACGCACGCCTGCACGTCGGCGGGCGTGAGCACGGTGCCGGCGCCAACCAGCAGATCGGGAACCTCGGCGCGAATTCGGCGCAGCGCCTCCCACGCCGTCGCGGTGCGCAGCGTGAGTTCTAGACAAGTCACGCCGCCGTCACGCAGTGCGAGCGCGAGGTCCACGGCACTTGACGCCTCATCAATCGTCAAGGTGGCGACCACTCCGGCGCGACGCACTTGGGCGAGCAAGGTTGCGGGGAAAGGCGAATCGTTCAT
>DATDFH010000098.1:0-21773 GCA_036522715.1 Verrucomicrobiia bacterium | reverse complement strand
GGCGTGCTCACGGTCGCGGACGGGGATGGGTTCCCGCGCTCTGGCGGAATGGTCGGGTTCGTGCGCGAGGGGAAGAAGGTTGCGTTGGAAATCAATCTGCGCGCGGCGCAACGGGAGATGTTGAAGATCAGTTCGAAATTGCTCGGCCTGGCAAAACTGTACCGCGGCCCGGACACGGCCCTGCGCTGACATTCGCGTCCGGCAAAGGATTGTGCTCAGAGGAAACGCCGCCACTCGTCTTCATTAAAGCCAACGGTGCCGCTGGTCGCAGTCAGTACGAATGGCCGCTTCACGAGATTGCCGTGCTTGCTGAGCAGGTCGAGCGCTTCTTCCTGTGTCATCGCGGGGAGGCGTTCGGAAAGCTTCATTTCCTTGTAAGTCTGGCCCGAGGTGTTGAAGAGCTTGCGCACGTTCCCGCCGCAAAGGGCGAGCATCCGTTTCAACTCGGTGCGCGTCGGCGGTTGCTCGCGGATTGGGATGACCTCGCACGCGACGCCGCGTGCTTCGAGAAGCTTGAGCGCCTTGCGGCACGTGCCGCAACCCGAGTAGGCATAGACCCTCAGCGGCATGGGGCAGGGCGGGTTAAGGAAACACGATCTCGGTCGTCGTCGCCTTCTCGTCCCAGCCGCGCGTAGGTTCGGCGGTGACGGAGCTGATGTCCTTGACTGAGATTTGCCGGCCACGCGTCTTCGGTGACTTGATTTCGATCTTCGACGGGTCGCACGTCTGCTGGTTGATCTTCTGGTGCGGCGCGGGCTTGTAGCGGACGTAAAGAATCTTGGGCGTCTCCATTGAGAAGAAGAGGATGCGCGACTTGTCCGGGATGCAGAGATACGCCTTGTTCAGAATCGTCCCACCGAACTTGAAGCGCTTGAGGTAGCTCGCCTTCCGGTCAGTGTAGGCGCACGTGAAAACCTTCTCGCGATCCGGCAGGCCGCAGTAGAACAGCTCGGGGCCGACGAAGAGTTTTTCCGGCAACTCGGTGACCTTGTACGTGCCGTCCTTGAACACGAGCAGGATCTTGTCGAACTTCGTGCACTCGGTCTTGAACTCCTCGCCGCTGACCTTGTAGCCCACGTAGCCGCTCTCGCGATCATACGCGACCTTGAACGCTTTGAAGGCGACCTCCTTCACGTCGATCTCCTCGTGACGGGCGGACTTGGTCGTGAGTCGCGGATACTGCGGGCCGTATTTCTCCAGCAACGCTTCGAGGTGGGCAATGGCGAACTTGGTGACGTTCTTCAAATGCTTCTGCGTCTCGGCCAGGTCTGCCTTGGTCTTCTCCATCTCCTCGCGATGCTGATTGATGTCGAAGAGCGAGATGCGGCGGATGCGCACTTGCAACAGGCGCTCGACATCGGCGTCCACGAGGTCGCGCAGCAACTGCCGCTTGAACGGCTTAAAGCCCTCGAACACCGCCTCGATCACGGCCTCGTTCGTCTTGCACTTCTCGATGCCCTTGTAGATGCGCTCCTCGATGAAGATGCGCTCCAGCGTGCGGAAATGCAGTTCGTCCTCGAGCTTCTTCTGCTTCAACTCCAGCTCGCGCCGGAGCAACTCCACCAATTGCTTCGTGTTCGCCTCAAGCACCTCGCTCACGGTCAACTCCACCGGCCGGTTGTCGCGGATGACGATGATGCGACTGGCGATGCTGACCTCGCAGGCGGTGAACGCGTAAAGGGCGTCGATGAGCTGTTGCGCGCTCACGCCACTGGGCGCCTTGATCTCGATCTCGACCGACTCGGACGTGAAATCGTTGATCGATTTGACCTTGAGCTTGCCCTTCTGGACGGCGTCTTCGATGGACGCGGTGAGCGACTCCGTCGTGGTCGTTGGCGGGAGTTCCTTGATCACGACGGTGGACTCGTCCTTCTCCTTGATCTTGGCGCGCACCTTCACGCTGCCCTCGCCGTCCTGGTAATCGCGCGCGTCCATCTGCCCGCCGGTCGGGAAATCGGGCAGGCACTTGAACGGCTGCTTCTTGAGGATCGCGATCTGCGCCTCGATCAGCTCGGGGAAATTGTGCGGCAAAATCTTCGCCGACAACCCGACCGCGATGCCCTCCGTGCCGAGCATCAACGTCAACGGCAGCTTCGACGGAAACACCACGGGCTCCTTGTTGCGCCCGTCGTAGCTGGGGACGAACTCGGTGATCTCGTCGTTGAACAACTCCGTGCGCGCCAGTTCGGTGAGCCGGCACTCGATGTAACGCGGCGCGGCCGCCGGATCGCCGGTGAAGATGTTGCCAAAGTTGCCCTGCCCCTCGATGAGGTAACGTTTGTTCGTCAGCACGACCAACGCGTCGCCGATGGACGCGTCGCCATGCGGGTGAAACTTCATCGTGTCGCCGACGACGTTGGCGACCTTGGTGAAGCGCCCGTCGTCGATGCGATGCAACGCCCACAGGATGCGTCGCTGCACCGGCTTCAACCCGTCCGCCAGCGCGGGAATCGCGCGGTCGCGGATGACATAGGAGGCGTATTCGAGGAAGCCCGTGTTGACGCGGCGATGGATGGGCAGCTCGATTTTGCCCGGCGCAAAAGGCTTGTGCGCGATGCCCTCGACCTGCTCGGCGAGCACGTGCGTCTCGCCGTTGCCATTGCCGTTGGTGGCCGGCTTGGCCTTCGGCGGTTTCGCGGCAGGCGCGGCCTCCGGCTTCTTCGCGCCCTCGATGGGCAGTTCCGGTTGCTCGGGCGTGTTCTTGCGTTTGGTTGACATCGATCGTGACTGAAATGTGCCCGGTCGTTTCTAGCGTGTCCGGTCAGCAAAGTGAACATCGAGAATCTTCACGTGCCGGTCCGCGAAGTCCGCCCAGAACTTGATGGCGAACCGCTGGCACACGTGGACATCCACGCGCCGACCACTCGCGTCGTATTCGGCAAAGTCGGAATAGTTCGCGGGAAAGGAGCCGATCTCCCGAATGCGTTTCATCAGGTCCGCCTGCTCGCGTCGGCGGAGGGTGCGAAGGAACTCGAGCACCTCGATGTCCACGAGCAGCCGCCAGTCACTCATTTGCTCTCGCCCGACAAGCCCAGCTTCTGTTCCACCTGGTCGGCCGTCAGCCAGCGATCCGGGGAGTTGTCATCAATTTTCCGCGCCAGCTTATCCCGGTAATCAGCGCGCTCGCCGTCCTCGAGGACCACCATGAACGCCAGCAATTTTCGCCGCTCCTCGGCCGGGAGACTCTGTACTTCTGTCTTGAGCGCGTCAAAACTCATGGCGAAAGGCTACGGTGACGATGCGCTGACTTCAAGCTGCGAACGCCGGAAAACAAGAACCCCCGCCTTGTGCAAGTGAAGGAGCGGGCCGGTGTCCGCGACAAGCCGCTTCATCGGGTGGCGATCTCCTTCACGCGCGGCACTCCTTCGCGCAGGAGCGCCCGGGCGCGGTGCGCTGGAATGGGTGCGCTGCGAACCGCCTTGCCCGCCTCGCGCCTTGCGCAGATAGTCCCGCGCGCGTTACTTTATGGCCGATGAAGCTCCGAACCGATCTGCTCGAGAAACTGACTCCGGAGATGCTCAAGGAGGGCGTGGTGATGAACACTCACCGCTACAAGCCCGAGCCGCGTTTATCAAAAACTGGAGTTGGGAGTCTATCATCGGCCTCAACCGAGGATCGTGCGAACGAGGACGCGCTCAGCACGGCCATAATTCGGAAACTCACGAACGGGTCCGCCGCCAGTGGGAAGAAACGCGCCAAGAAGAGCTGACCCTCGCTGACACACTCGACTTTCTCTTTCGCTGCCACCGCTCCGCCCCGTTCCTCTTCTTCAACGGCAACACTTTCGCCGAAGTCGCCCCGCCGTTTGATCGATGTTCTCTTCGCCGACCTGCCGGTGGCACGCCGCCGCGAAGCCGCTTCGCTCGCGGCGCATTATGTGGCCGGAGTGTTGGATCGTGAATCCCTTGTCGAAGGCGTCAACGTCCTCGTTGCGGCGGCAGGTTTCCGTCCCGGCGACCGGGTGCAAACCCTCAAAGGTTCCTTGCACGGTGTGGTGCGGCAGTTAATGCCGGATGGCCGGGTGGTCTGGCGGCCGGATGGAAACAAGTCAGACCTTGTCGCGCTGCCCGAAAGTCTGGTGACGGAAACGAAGCGCTGAGCCCGGCGCAACGGATTCACTCCTCCACCGCGACGACGAGGTTCTCTATGAGGCAGTCCTTCCGCCCGGGCGTGTTCTTGCGTTTCGCTGAACTCATGCGTTGCACCAGGATTACAACGCGAAGCTCCGTTGCGATGCAAGAAGCCGCGCGGATTCTTTCTGCAAAAAAGCGGGCCGGGAATCAACCCGGCCCGTGCGTGAGCTGTCGCCCGGATGCCTTCGCTCTCAACGTGACGTGCCGTTGTAGAGTTCCACGATCCGGTCTTTCAGCCAGACCAGGTCGGCATTCGTGTCGCCCGACGGACTCCAGTTGGGGTCGAGGTTGCCCATCTGACCGTTGGGATTGCGGGCGGTGTCGCCCGCGTCGGGCTTGCCGTCCACGATGCCCTTCAGGCCCTGGAACTGCGTGCGCATTGCCGCCGATTGGAGCGGCGCGTTGGTGGGAGGATAATTTGGATCGTATGCCATAACATTTCTTTTGGATTAAGGATTTGGGATTCGGGATTCAGGAGGGCAGGGCGGGAACTGAATCCCGACTCCTGTCTCCTGAATCCTTGCTGGTTCAGGGCGCCACCTTGCACGCCGGGTCGCTCCAGCCGCCGGTGCCCGCCGCGGTCACCGCCGCCACGCGGAACCAATACTTCGTTCCGCTCGCCAGTCCCGCGGCCGAATACGCGGCCCGCGTGCTCGTGTTCAGGTCCACCCAGTTGCCCGGCGCGTTGCCCGTGCACATCTGGATCTTGTAACTCTTGGCCTTCGTGTTGGCCTTCCATTTGAGTTCGAGTTTGCCTTCCGTGCCGCCATCGGTGACCAGCAGGTTGGTGGGCGCGGGGAGCAGGCCGACGGGCGTCCGCGGTGCGCGCGTGGCCATGCCGGCGCTCTCGATCTTCGTCTGGTTGCCGCCGGTGGTGTTCTGCACGTAATCCCCCTCCTGCGTCAGCAACGTGATGAGCGTCGCAATCGCCACGTCTTTCTCCGTCGTCTTCATCTCGGCCGTCGCGCGCGCGGCGTCGGCGGCGAGCTTCTTGTTCATCGCGTCGGTGCGCGCCGTCGCCAGCGTCGCCAGCGACGGGTTGGGCGTCCCGAAATTCGCGTTGCCCGTCATGGACGTGATGATGGTTTGCGTCAACTCGAGGATTTCATCCTCGGTCAACTCGCTGAGTCCCAGTTTAACTTTGGCCATGGTGTTAGCTCCGGCAGGAACCGGCAGCACCGCATCGAAGGTCACGCCTGGCTGGTCGAACGCCACGCCCGGCATGTCGAAGGTGAAGGTTGCCATGCTGTTCCATTGCGTCTTTCTGCGGGGGAGTGAAGGCGCCCGACCGGCGACATGCCGGGTGTGGCGCCACGGTCGGCCCCGCGCCAACCGAAACCCGCCTCCCGCCTCCCGGCCACACAGCCGGACGGCGCGAAAACGGGGAAAACCTCGAAAAAGCCCATGAAACCGTCGAAAATGAAACCCGGGATGCCTCGGTCTTACCCAAGACCACGACGTTCTTACCCAAGGACGTGGCATTCTTACCCAAGACCACGGCGTTCTTACCCAAGGACGTGACGGTCTTCCCCAAGACCGTGGCAACCTTACCCAAGGACGCGGTGTTCTTACCCAAGGACGCCGCGTTCCTGGATAAGATCGTGGCGTTCTTACCCAAGACAGCGACGAATCTACCCAAGACCGCGACGGACCTGACCAAGCCCGTGGCAGTCTGACCCAAGACCGGAGCGGGCTTGGGTAATCCAATGGGGAGATTCGCTGAAGCGGTCGCCGACCCGCCCAAGCCCCTGGCTCCGTTCCCGAAAACCGCGGCGGCCTTGGATAAGTTTGCGACGCTCAGATTCATCGCTGCCAGCGTCCTCCCGTGATCCGCCGGCTTCAAACCCCGATGCCATGCAAGACACGGCGCAAAGATGCAAAGGGCGACAGGTGGCAGGGCGAGGGCCGCTGGAAACCACGAATGGACACGAAGCAGCGCGAATGAGTTTGGACTGCGCCGGCAGAGCGCAGCGACGACGGCGCTTTGGCCCCGGTGGCGATCAGGCATCGTGAGAAAAGCGGGGTCGCGCTTCGCTTGCCCCCGCAGTCCATAAGGCGGAGCGGCAGCTCCGCCCTACGACAATCTCGGGAGACTCAGCCCGTCCCTACCATCTCCGCCGGGCGAGCCGGCGCAGATAGCGGCGTGGGGAAGCCTTGTGCGCCAGCCGGAACGCGCGCACGAAGGTCGCCGTCCCGCTGTAGGCCAGCCGGGTGGCGATCTCCTTCACGCGCAGCACGCCTTCCCGCAGGAGCGCCCGGGCGCGCTTCATCCGCTCGCGCTGCACCCACTGCTGCGGCGTGCGATGGAATTCGGCGCGGAAGAAACGTTCCAACGTGCGCGGATGCACCTTCAACGCCCCGGCAATTTCCTTCACGCAATAGTGGTGTTCCCCCACGAATGCCGGCCAGTCCTGGACGCAATACAGGTTCATGGCCGGCGCGGAGTACGCACACGCGGCCGGCAGGGAAGAAAATGTGAGCCCCGGCTCATGCCACCGTCCATTGAGGAATGAACGGGGAATACGCCTGCCGGCTCAGGCTGGCAAGCGGGAGTTATTCACAGGGGACGACCTTTCTTGGGGGACATGAACTCGCACCCAACGAAGACCCCGACCGCTCAGTATTGAACTCGCGGGCAATGCGCCGCATCACCGAACGATTCTGAAAATCCGGCTGCGAGGAAAACGATTGGACCGACTCGGTTTCAACGTGAGCGACCGCGTGTGCATTCTGCCCACCGCAGATGGTGAGGTCCTCCTCAAGGTTCAATGGCGATCAAGGACTTTCTGAATCACGGCGCGTTTAGAAGCGCCTCTGTCAGTTTCTCGGAGAGCAGGTCATTTACTTGCGCAATGTCGTCTTGGTTGCGAGCCGCGACGAGCTTCATGATATCGGTATCTTCCAAAACAATGATGTACCCACTACCTCCCCCGATGACGTTCCCACAGCGCGCGAGTTTTGCTTTGGTGTCGACAATTCTGCGGCAGACTAGAATCCCGAATTTGCCTCTCTTTTCGTGAAATCTCCCGATCAACTGGTCGAACTCTGGGTTCGCAGGGTCGTGTTGGTAATTCTTGCATTCAACGAAAATCAAGGGGCAAAAAATTTGATGCTGTGTGGTCAACCGACGAAAGAATCCACTCTTCAGAGGGTTCTCAAAAAGTATGTCGATGCGCTTTCGGCCTTCGTCGACTTCGCGCTCAATCTTCCCATTCCGAAGAGCTGGCGAGAACACGTAGCTCAACGCTTCAAATACCGTTTTATGGTATTTCCCTGCTTGAGCGCGCCCCGGCTTGATCCCTGCCAAATTGAAGCGCTTTTTCCGTGGCTTTCTGATTCCTGCCTCGTCGTCAGCTTCTCGCAGAGCAGCCAAAATCATATCCGCAACGAAACTTGGAGAAACCGAAGGAGGGAGGGACCTGGTTCCGTTGGCGAGATGCTTCAGGATTTTGCTTTTTACAGGCAAAGAATCGCTGCGAATCAGGCCACGAAGCTGAAAATGATCAACGAGTCCGAAACTCCTCAATGCTTCTGAAAGATGATGGAGGCGCTGTCCAAAGTTATTTGATGAACTCTTTTGCAATCTTCGATAGTTGAAGGACGGTTTCCGCGTCGGTCCAAGAAAAGAGCAGGTGCTTCTTATTTGTGGGGTTCCTGTGCTTCGCGATGAAATTTCTTTCCTCTAGATACGTGCAGATTTTGGAGACGGTCGCTTGGCTCAGTTTAGTGATCTTGACTAACTGATCCTGATCCCTCACTCCATTGGCCAGCGCCATGTAAACGTCTGCGGAGTTCTTCCTCTCCGTAAACTGCTCTTTGACGTAGTGGATGCGGCTGGGAGTGGAAGCCAACTGGAAGCGGACCATTCGCTCAATGTTATCCACATGGGTGCGAATGTACGTGATGTTTTCTTGGTTGGGCTCGTCTGACAAGGCTAACTCGCTTTCTGTCGTTTCCTCTGCTTGTGAAGCGCAACTGCTACTGCGTTCGCCGTTGTATTCAACACGCCAGCGATCTCTTGAGCACTAGCCCCAGTGGTTGAAAGCAGTTCGATCAACTCGGCCTGCTTCATCGTGTTCCGCAGTTGTGCCGCGAGAAGACGGTTTGTTATCACCATTTGGGTGCGAAGCTCCTCGAAGCCGATCGATTTCATGGAGTGTCAACTTTTCTTCCCAGATGCCTTTTTGCCTTTTGCGACGATCGACGCGACATCGTTTTGAGTCATGGCAAGAATGGCCGCAATGCGACCGCTCGGTATAGAGAGTTCATGGAGTTTGCGCACCGCTTCCGACTTTGAACCGAAGTTCCCTTGGATCGCGATGATAACTCGCGTTAGATCGTTGATCGCATCAACAACTTCGTTTCCATTCATTCTTCCTCCTTTTCAGCCGCTGCTTTTGCACGTTGAATCGCCTTTGCGACCGCCGTTTCCTTCTTGCTCAGTAACTCACCGATCTCCTTTGACGTGAAGCCGGCCCGATGAAGGAGGAGCTCGGGTTTCGCAAAAGCCGACGATCCAGTCATGGTATGTAACTGGAGAAACGTCAGCGCCTTCAAGTATTTGATCATTTCTTCCATGTAGAAGGGTTCTGTTGGGCTGGTTGATACAGGAACTCTTCCTTGCGGTCAACAACCGTTACTCCTCCACCGCCACGACGAGATTTTCCATGATGCAGTCCTTCCGCCCGGGGTGTTCTTGCCTGTGGAGAAAGTCGGGATGTTCGAGGCGTCGTGCTTGGGCGCGTTGGTGAACCGGTTTGCCCGCGCCGCCGCTGGCGCGAAGGTTGACAGCCGCCTGAGGGAAGTGTAGTCGGGAGTCGATTCAACCGAAACCTGTGCGATCCCATGAAGACTCCTGGCCAACCTGAGGATGAAGCGTTTGATCCCAATGAACCCGGCGTGCCGTTCAAGAACGATGCGGAGTATCAAGCGTGGTTGCAGGCGGACCCAAGACGGGGCGAGGCGCTGCTCGCAGTGGCCCGCGAGCTGTTGGAAAAGCAACGGGACGGGATGACGCCGGAAAAGAGGCAGGAGATGGAGGCGTTGTTCAAGCAGTTTGGCCACGAACTCTCCGGTGCCACGGTGCCCACCCGGTTCAACGCCCTGGCGGGGCGGTTGAACGTGCTCTTGAAGCAGGACGCCTACACGGATGAGGAAGTCGCGGAGTTGGAGAAACTGGAGGCGGAGATCAAGCATCTGGTCGATCTCGCGCTGGACATGCCGGAAGACGAACGCAGCGCGGCCATCGCCACCATGCAACACGCGCTGGGGCAGATCAGGTTGACGCTGGATAGTCTGGAGCGGGACTGAACCAGGATCGGGAGGTGCGGAGGTAGGGAGGGGGTTTCAATGATGTAGTCCTTCCGCTCGGGGAGTTCTTGCGCGGGTAGAAGGTCAGGATGTTCAGTCCATCACCCGTTCCGGCATGGCGACGCCGGCTGCGGCGGCTTTGGAGAGGAGCGCTTCCAGATGTTCCAGACAGAAGCGGGACCAGGACTCGTAGGCGGACGGGTCTTTCATTGCTTCCGCAATCGGAACGAACTCCGGCGCGACGATGCCGCTGCGCCGGCCCACGATCTCCTCACTGGCCACGTGCATCACGTGGACCACGCCGAAGTGTACGTAACCCACTTCGGTGCTGTCGTCATTGATGACGGCAACAGCCGCGTCGTTCGCAGCGTCGATCTCAACTTCCTCCTTCAGTTCCCGGCGCATGCCTTCGTCGTAGCCGAGGCCGCTGGAAAAGAGTCCGTTGTCCTCTTCGGAAATGTGTCCCCCGATGCCGACCGAAAACAAGCCGTGCAACCGGGTTTCCTGTCCGCCCTTGCCGCGACGGTACCGCAGTATCCGGTCGTTGCAGAGGATCAGGACGTAAGGAATGAGCTGCTTGTAGCGTCTGTCCTGCTCGGCCTCGGTCCGGTTCAGGTAGAGGGTCTTGGAGGCCGCCGTCACCACCGGCAGGTATTTTTCAATGTCGAGACTCAGTCCCTGAAAAACGCCGAGTTCTTCGAGAAGTCTTCGCTGAAAACACAGTACTCGTTCTTCTTTTGGCATTGGTCTGTTCGCGTTTTGTGCTGCTCAAGATTGAACGTACGCCGGGAATCAGGGCGAGCAAAGGTTGTTGGCACCTGCTGACACGTTACTCACAGGGGGATGCGCCGGAACATGTCCCGCGCGTTCACTCCTCCACCGCGACGACAAGGTTCTCCATGATGTAGTCCTTCCGCTCGGGCGTGTTCTTGCCCATGTAGAAGGTCAGGATGTTCGAGGCGTCGTGCTTGGGGGCGTATTCCACCTGTGAGAGTTTCATTTCCTTGCCGATGAATTGCTTGAACTCGGCCGGGGAGATTTCGCCCAGGCCCTTGAAGCGGGTGATCTCGCAACTCTTGCCGAGCTTCGCCGACGCGCCGTCGCGCTCGGCTTCGCTGTAGCAGTAAATGGTCTCTTGCTTGTTGCGCACGCGGAAGAGCGGCGTTTCCAGCACGAACAGGTGGCCGTCGTGCACCACCTGCTCGAAGAACTTGAAGAAGTAAGTGATAAGCAGATTGCGGATGTGCAGGCCGTCCACATCGGCGTCGGTGGCGAGGATGACCTTCTCGTAGCGCAGCCCCTCGATGTGGTCCTCGATGTCGAGGGCGCACATGAGGTTGTACATCTCGTCGTTCTTGTAAACGATGTCGCGCTTGAGGTCCCAGACGTTGAGCGGCTTGCCCTTGAGGACGAAAATGGCCTGCGTGGTCACGTCGCGGCAGCTCACGATCGAGCCGGCGGCGGACTGGCCCTCGGTGATGAAGACCATCGAGCCGCGGCCTTTGCCCTTGGCCTTGTCGAAGTGGAGCTTGCAATCCTTGAGCTGCGGGATGCGCAGCGTGACGGCCTTGGCGCGTTCGCGGGCGAGCTTCTTGACGTCCTGCAACTCCTTCCGGAGCTGCTTGGTGTCCTCGACCTTCGCGAGGATTTGTTCGGCGACCTGCTTGTTGCGGTTGAAGAAGTGGAGGAGTTCCTCGCGGACCTTGTTGACGAGTTCGGTGCGGATATCGGTGTTGCCAAGTTTGTTCTTGGTCTGCGACTCGAAGATCGGGTCCTTGAGGCGGATGGCCACGGCGCCGACCATGCACTCGCGCACGTCGTCGCCGTCGTAACCGCCCTTGGCGTATTCGTTGACGGCCTTGAGCAGACCCTCGCGGAAGGCGCTGAGGTGCGTGCCGCCGTCGCTGGTGTACTGGCCGTTGACGAACGAGTAGAACGACTCGCCGTAGCGGCTGTTGGTGTGGGTGAAGCAGAACTCCAGCGTCTTGCTGGTGTAATGCAGCGGCGGGTAGATCGGCTCGGCGTTGTCGGACTGGAGGTCTTCCATCACGAGATCGAGCAGGCCGTGACGTGAGACGAATTCCTTTCCGTTGAAGATCAGGCGCAGCCCGGTGTTGAGGTAGCTGTAGTGACGCAGCCGGTGCTCGACGTGCTCGGGCTTGAACTCGGTCTCCTTGAAGATCGTCGGGTCCGGTTCGAAGGCGATGAACGTGCCATCGGGTTCCTTGGTCCTGCCCTTGTCCTGCTTCTTGAGCTTGCCCTGCTTGAAAATGCCCTCGACAAACTCGCCCTCGCGATGGCTGCGCACGACGAACTCCTTGGAGAGCGCGTTGACCGCCTTCGTGCCGACGCCGTTGAGGCCGACGCTGAACTGGAACACATCGTCGTTGTACTTCGCGCCCGTGTTGATCTGCGAAACGCACTCGATGACCTTGCCCAGCGGAATGCCCCGGCCGTAATCGCGCACGCAGACGTTGTTGCCCTCGATGCTGATCTCGACCTGCTTGCCGTGGCCCATGATGTATTCGTCCACGGCGTTATCGACGACCTCCTTGAGCAGGATGTAGCAGCCGTCGTCGTAATGGGCGCCGTTGCCGATGCGCCCGATGTACATGCCGGTGCGCAGGCGGATGTGTTCGATGCTGGAGAGCGTCTTGACCTTGCTCTCGTCGTAAACGTGTTTTTTTTCTTCGGCCATGATTCGCGACACGAACTATGGAACAAGTGCGCGACTTGCCAACTGAAAAACCGATCTCATCAACCGGCGAGAAACGCATTCGGCTTCGGAGTTTGTGATCGAGCTTGAAGGCAGCGACCGGCTGCGAGGCCGCGATACGGATCGCAGGTCTTGATGCGCATCTCGAAATCGGCAGGGCGTACTGCGGCTTGCACGGTCCTTCAACAACGGCTTGGGATTCTGTCTCGGGGGGCCGCATTCAGCCCAAATCGTCAGGTTTGCGAACTGCATGACTGGTCCGCCACCCCTTGACTTGCCTGAAGTATTTGCTGTTGAGTTCGCTGGCGATCCTGATAACAATCGCGCCACGTACGCGAGCGAATCGTCGATCGGCTAAAAACCCTCAGAGGAAGTCGTTGACAGTGAAAACTTTTGCACTCATGGCGGCCGTGGGAATGCTGTTGCATTCACTCCCGGTTTCGGCTGCCACTTTCTCCGTCACCAGCAACCTGGACGACGGCCCCGGTACGTTGCGCCAGGCCATCCAGTCGGCGAACACCACTGCCGGCACCAACACGATTGAGATCACGGCGACCGGCGTGATCACGCTGGCTTCGGCGCTTCCGCCGGTTCAAAACGCGGTCACGATCACCGGGCCGGGAGCGAATCTCCTGACGATCAGTCGAAGCAGTGCACCGGGCACGCCCGACTTCCGCATCTTCGAGTTCAATGCCGCGGTCGCCTTTCTTTCCGGGGTGACGATCTCCAACGGCGCGGCCGATCAGGGCGCCGGCATCTGGAACAAGGGCCAGCTTACGATGAGCAATTGCGTCATCGCTGGGAACGTCGGGCGTGGCAACGGACGGGGCGCCGGCGTCAAGAATTCAGGTCAACTCCTTGTCGTAGGCAGCGTCGTGACCGGCAATGCGGGCCCGGCGAACGGCTTCACCGGCGGCGGCATCGACACGGGCGAGGGTCAGTTGACGGTGATCGATTCCACGGTTTCGGGTAACCAGGCGAAAAGCGCCGGCGGCGGCATCTACGTCGGCAACGGAGCGTCATTGGTTGCGACCACACCGGGCGTGACGCTGTTGCGCAGCACGATCTCGGGCAACACCGCCGGAACCGATGGCGGCGGCATCAACATCTCGCCAGCGGCCGGTTTCTCGGTATCGATCACCAACTGCACCGTCAGCGGCAACGCGGCGCAACGTGACGGCGGCGGCTTCTTCTTCGCAAACGGCCTCACGTACGTCACCTGTTCCACCATTGCCAACAACAGCGCCGTGCGTCGCGCGGGCGGGTTGTTCTCTGATTCGTCCGCTAGTGTGATGATCCGAAATTGCCTCATCGCCCTCAATGCAAACACCGAGCGGCCGGACGTGTCCGTCGGGTCACCGAGGTCTCTCACCACTCTGGGGCACAACCTGATTGGCCAGGAAAACTCTGCCGCCCAGTTGGTGGACGGCGTCAATGGCGACATCGTCGGCAATCCGGGTGCTCCCGTTGATCCCCTGATCGGCCCGTTGCAGGCGAACCTCGGCCCCACGTTTACGCACGCGCTGCTGCCGGGCAGCCGGGCCATCGACGCGGGGGACAACACCAACACTCCGCCGACCGACCAGCAGGGCCGGATACGCATCGACAATGCCATCATCGACATCGGCGCGGTTGAATCGGATGTGCGGATCCGTCCGACCCTGACCTGTCCGGCGAACATCATCGTGAGCAACACCCCCGGCCAGTGCTCCGCTCCGGTCAGCTTCTCTGCGACCGCCACCGGCATACCCACACCGGTCGTCACAGTTTCGATCCCATCGGGCAGCACCTTTCCAGTGGGGACGACCGTGGTTACCGTGACGGCGACGAACCTGGCCGGGACAACGAACTGTTCCTTTACCGTCACGGTCGTGGATGCGGAAGCGCCGACGATCGGTTGCCCGGCGTCGCTCATAGTATCGGAAAACAGTGTCGGCGTCGGCTATGCAACGGTGAACTACGCGCTGCCCACAGTGGCGGATAACTGCGGAACCAACCTGCTGATCACCGGCACGCCTCCGCCCGGTTCGGCTTTTCCGATCGGCACCAACACCGTGCGCTGCTCCGTGAGGGACGCGGCGGGTAACAGCAACTCCTGCACGTTCACGATCGAAGTGCGGGCCTACACGACCGCCACCGTGCCCGCCAACCGCACTGTGTGTCCGGGCGCGAGCGTGACGTTCACGACCACTCCGGGCGGCACCGGCCCATTCAGCTTCGCCTGGAGCAAGGGCGGTGTGCCGCTTCCGGGCGAAACCAGTCCCACGTTGAACCTCGCGAATGTTTCCACCGCCGATGCGGCGACGTATTGCGTGGCGGTCAGCGGCGCGGTGAACTCGGTAACAAACTGCGCCGTGCTGACGGTCTTGGCGAACGTCGGCTTTGCCGCGGCGCCGACATTCAAGGCACCGCCTCGCACGACCGCCAGCATCTGCGCGCTCGCGATCGGGACCGGCCCTTTCACCTACCAATGGTCCCGGGCCGGCGTCCCCATCGCGGGCGCCACGAACGATTGCGTGATGCTGCCGAATGTCAGCCTCGACGACGAGGGAGATTATTGCGTCGTGGTGAATGGCTTCTGTTCCACGGCCAGCATCTGCCGAACGTTTGCGATCCAGCGCGACGGCGTGCCGCCGAGCATCGCCTCGGCCTCGATTCTTTGCGCGAGCAACAGCGCTGGGTTGACGCGGGTGGTGGTGGCCTTTTCGGAGGATCTGGTTGCCGCCCCGCCGTTGAACCTCGCCAACTACTCGATCGCCGGCCTCAACATCACGAGGGTCTCGGCCACCTCGAACGCCAACACCTATCTGTTGGAGACGGACGCGCCCTTCCGCTGTGGCTTCACCTACGGCCTTCACGTCAGTTCCATCCAGGACATCAGCGGCGAAATCCTGACCTCGGCCGTGACCAACCTCTCGACCGATTCCCTGCCGTGTTGCAACAACTCCTACGTGCTCACGTTGCCCGCCGGCACTTCGCTCGTGGCCAACCAACTTGATCGCGGCTACAACACGCTGACGGATGTCCTGCCTGCGGTCCCCGAAGGCTCGATCGTTCGCGTCCTGAAGAGCGGCGTCACTCGGACAAACGCGATCACGGAAGCGGGTTACCCGTTCGACCCGGCGTTTGACAGCTTCACGTTCAGTGGCGGCGTGTGGAGCGGGAATCCGGTGCTCAGCCCCGGCTCGGGATTTTTCATCTACGTGCCGACGCCCACAAACATCGTGATCCGCGGCGCGAAGGCAGTGGTGACGCTGCCGTTGCCTTTCCCCAATTCGTTGGAGCTGGTCAGCCGTCAGGCTCCGGTGGACGGCGGATTCGAGGACCTCTTTGGCCGGCCACCCGTCGAGGGAATCGCGGTCTTCACGCATGTTCCGCCGAACAATCCCACGCCGGTGCAGCCGCCGAATTTCGAGCGGCATCTGTTCCGCAATGGAACATGGGAAGGCGGCGCTCCCTTTGCCGGCGTCGGCCAGGCGTGGTTCGTGCAGGCCATCGAGCCGGTGGTCATCACCACCAATCCAGCCAACCATTTTGGCGTGACGTTCGGCTCGAGCATCACGTTCAGCGTCTCGGCGACGGGCAGTCCCGAGTTGCGGTATCAGTGGCGTCACAACGGGTTGAATCTGCTGGGCGAGACGAATTCCACGCTCGCGATCACCAATGTGCAGTTGATCGACGGAGGCAGCTACAGCGTGATGGTGTGGAATTTCTTCAACACGGTGGAGAGTTCCGCGGCCAATCTCTCGCTGCTGGTGTTTGACCTGCCTGGCATGCCGCTGACCAACAACTACGCCGACCGCGTGGTGTTGACGGCGGCATCGGGATTGGGGAACAGCAGCAACGTGGGCGCGAACAAGGAACCGGGCGAACCCAACCACGCCGGGAAGGTGGGCGGCAAATCCATGTGGATCGACTGGCAGGCGCCCGACACTGGCATCGTGGTCTTCGCGACGACGGGTAGCAGTTTCGACACACTCCTTGCCGCCTACACAAACGGAACGTCCGGCCTCGTGGAAGTGACGAGTGACGAAGACAGTGGCGGCTTCCTGACCAGCCGGATCATCTTCCGGGCTGTGGCGGGCCAAACCTACTCCATCGCTGTGGATGGCTTCGGCGGTGAGGAAGGTGTGATCGTCCTCGGTTGGTCTCTCGAAACGACTGCGGACAAACTCGCGTTGCTCTTGGAACCGCCGCAGAGCGTGGTGGCCGCCCTCGGTGACACCATGATTTTGACCGCGTTGGCCTCCGGTCAGGATCTCAGTTACCAATGGTTGTTCAACGGCGCGGCAATCTCGGGGCCGGAGCGTCAGTCGCCGGACACAAAATACCGGCTGCGCATCAAGACGGCCCGGCCCGAAGACGCCGGCTTGTACGTCGTCCGCGTCTATGAAGGCACTCGCTATATTGAGAGCCAGCCGATTTCGCTCCAGTTCAACATGGAAGGGTTGAACAAGACGGTGAGGCACGTCCTGTCCAGGGATAAACTGCTGGACGTCTTGACCCTGCCCCCGCCCGCGCTTGCTGCGGAGGTGTTGGCAGCCGAGGAACCGGGGTCAGCCACCGCTGCCGCTGCCGCGGCGGGGGCTGCTGTGTCCGTCCAGCGATCCTACACCGGCACCCAGATCTTCAACACCGCGGGTGCCGTCAAGCAACCGGGCGAGCCGAATCATTGCGGCATTCCGGGCGGAGCGTCCCAATGGTATCTCTACGAGCCGCCCGATGACGGTATCGCGTTCATCAACACCGACGGCAGCACCTTCGACACCGTGCTGGCGGTTTACACCGGGCCGGGCGACAGCTTCTCGACGCTGGTCCCGGTCGCCTGCGACAACAACAGCGGCAGCAACGGACTCACCAGCAAGGTCAGTTTTCCGGCGAAGTTCGGCACGGTCTATTACGTGGTGGTGGACGGGGTGAACGCGGCGACCGGCATTGTGATGCTGAACTACACGTTGCTGAAACCCATCACGCTCACCAATCTCACGCTTACTGCGAGCGGCGACTTCCGCGTCGAGGCGGCGGTGACGCCCGAGGTGCCGTTCACGATTCAACGGACCACCAACATGGTGAGTTGGAATCCGATTCTGACCAACTTGTCCACCAACGGCGTCTTCCAGTTCATCGATACTGGTGTACGAGGCGCTTCCAAGGCGTCCTACCGTCTGTTTCAGAAACCGTAGCGACGCAACGAAGCGCGTTCGAATGAAGTTGGTGATGCGCGCGGCGCTGAGATAGTTTCGACTCCCTACTTGTCGAACATCCGCGTGTGGCCACCCCATTCCAAGACCATCTTCTCCGTGTCGATTTCCTCGATCCGGCCGATGTAGAATTTCGAAGGCCCGTCCTCCGGGCGGAGGTGCAACACCTGGCTGAAGAGGAGCTTGGCCGTCGAGAGATCCTGGGCCTTGTAGAGCGCGAGCGCCTGGGCAAAGAGTTCGCGCCACTCGCGGCTGGCCTCCGCGTGCTCCAACAATCCCACGAGTTCAAAAACCTCCACCGGCTTCTCGAAACCCTTCAACTGAAATGAACCGAGAGGCCGCGTCAGCAACTGATCCGACACGGCTGCGTGGGTTTCTCCCGTCATCAGGACCTGCGTGCCGAGGTGCTTGTTCAACCCTTCCATGCGCGACGCCAGGTTGATGCTCTCGCCGAGCGCCGTGTAATCGAAGCGCGTCGCGCTGCCGAAGTTGCCGACGTTGGCCTCGCCCGTGTGCAGGCCGATGCGGGTGAACAAGACGCGGTCCTTCCCGCCGGCGACAAAGCTCACCGGTTGATCCCGCAGCTTCAGCGCGGCCTGGCACGCCCGCACGCGATGATCCGCCTGCGCAAGGGGCGCGTTCCAGACCGCGAAGATGGCGTCGCCAATCAGCTTGATGACGGTCCCGTCGGTTTCGTGCACGGCGGAGATGGCCGACTCGAAGTAACTGTTCATCATCTGGGCGAGGTCATCGGAGTCCATGCCCTCGGAGATTTTCGTGAAGTCCGCGATGTCGCTGAACATGATGCTCAGCTCCTGTTTGTCGGCGCCCGGATGAAGCAACTCGGGGTGGTTCATGAGCTGCCGGACGCGCGACGGCGAGAGATGCAACGAGAGGGATTGTTCGAGCAGCCGTTTCTGAAGGAACAGTTTGAAGGAGTTGTAGGAAATGGCCCAACCCAACGCCACTCCCACCTGCAGCATCGGGATCATCCACGGAAACCAGACGCGCTGGTGGATGAACGCGGCATAAGCGCCGGCGCCGACAAGGGTGACCGCCGCGACCGCCACGACCACGGCCAGCCATGGCCGCAGCAACACCAGGAGGCCTCCGATCAGCAGGCCGAACAGGACGAGGAACGATCGCTCCGCCTGCGCCGGCCAGCGGGCCAGCCAGTCGCCGCGAAGCAGGTTCAGAAATTGCGTGGCCTGCACCTCGACTCCGGGGACGAACGGGCGATCCGGATTCAGGTAAGCATAGGGACTCCGAAATTCGTCCTTGCGCTCGCCCGCAAACTTCGTGAACAGCCGGGCGCCGATGAACACGACCTTGTTCCGGAACAGCGCGTCGCTCGTGGCGTTGGTGTCGATGGCGCGATGGTAGCTGACGCTCGGCAGATTGCCCGGCGGGCCGTAATAGTTCATCCAACGCCGGCGCTCGCGTTCCCGGTCGTTCTTGGTGATCTCGACTCCGAGCAATGACGCCGTCGCCCAACTCAGGCTCGGCAGGAGGTCAGCGGTGTCGCCGTGGAAATGGGCGCGGATCACAAAGTCCTCGGACGGTTGCATGCCGGCCGAACCGATTTGTGCCGCTGCGTCGCGAAGGCGTTCAGCCGGCAAGGTCACCTGTTTCATTTGGACCAAATCCATCCCGTAATCGGCCGGCACAGTGTCGGCAGCGAGCACGACATTCCCGGCAGCGAGCATCGCTCGCGCAAACGCCTCGTCCACGGCCGGATCGCGGCTCGGATCGCTGAAGACCACGTCGAACACGATCGCACGGGCGCCGGCGACGGTCAGACGTTCGACGAGCCGCGTGTGGAGGCGCCGGTCCCACGGCGCGTCAAAGCGTTGATTGAGCCGGCTGTGTGAATCGTCGTCCATGTACACCAGTATCGTGCCTTCCGGCTGCACGGGTGGACGGAGGATAAAAGGGAGGTCGTAGCTGCGCCGGCTGATGCTCAGGCCAGCATCCGGAGTTTCGGTCACCTGTTCTGCGTTGTGGCCGGAAGACGCCTTCCTCGCGTCCGGGCGGTAGAACGTCAGATCAACGACGATGGTCAACGCGGCACCCGCCACCACGCCCCAACTGCTGAAGATCCGTTTCAGGCTGATCTTCATCACGCAACGGGGGCTATCGGTCGCGCAGAGCCTGGGATCAGAACGACAGTTTCAGGCTCGCAGCGAAGGTCCGCGAGCGCAGCAACTCGCTGTGGAGCGTCAGGGGATTCAGGCGGTAATCCTGATCGGCCAGGTTGAGGATGCCGAGCCGGACCTCGGCCCGACGTTGCAGGAAACGGTAGCCGGCCTGGAGATTGTGCTGCCAGAAATCCGAATCCGGCAGATTGGAGTTCTGCTGGTTGGACCAGAGCGAATCGAAGCGCGCGAAGAAGCCGCAGCGATGATTGAAGACCACGTTGAGGTTCACCTGATGGAGGATGGCATCGCGAGAGGAGCTGGGATTGTTTAGCGCGGCAACGGGAAGGTCAGGGAACTCATCCGAGAGATCCGCGTGCGTCACGCTGTACTGCCCGCCGACGGACCACTGGTTGCCGATGAGTTGATTGAAGGTCGCACGAAGGGTTTTCTCCTCGAACTCGAACCGCTCGCGGGTCGATCCGGTGGTCGCCTTCGGGGCGCCCGGAAACGGCACGATGGACAGAGCACCGTTCTTCTCGAAGACGCCCACCGTCCGGTCGGCGTCGGAACGCAAAATCTCGCCGGTGATGCCGAGGTAGCCACCCCGCCACACACGTTGATCAAGCGCCACGCCAATCGTCTCGAACTCCGCGCCCGCAATTGGCCCGGCCACAGACTCGGGAATGAGACTGCGATACGCCTGCGTGAAGCCGGCCACCTGCGTCGGCTCCAGCCGCACGCTGTTGTCATAGAACAGACCGCCCAGCGAACGCGTGTAGGCGGCGCGCAGGGCCGTGCGGTCAGTCGGCGTCCAGACGATGCCGGCTTTGGGCGACCACTGGTCCTTGCTTCGCTCGCCGGCCGAGATCGGCGAGTAATCGGTGTTTACCGGATAGGAAATGTAATCGTAGCTGACGCCGCCGATGATCTGCAGCGGCGCGACCACCTGCCACAGGTAATAAGCGTAGACGTTCGCGCGATCGAGGTTCGCCGCCACGTTGGTCTGCGCCGCCGGCGTGTTGTAATTGCCGGAGAACGCGCTCAGCGGCCGGATGTCGAGCAGGTCACCGGTATCGACGTCGCCCGATTGATAACGGCCGCCCACAAGGAGCGTGTGCTTTTCGCATTGCCAGATTTGCTGCAACTCGGCCGAGTAGGTGACGAACTCGCTGGTGAAACCGTTGCGGAAACGCGCGCTGCTGGGATTCGACGGGCTGAGCACGACATTCGAAATCGCTCCGCTGCTGTCGCGAATGAGCGTGATCGTGGGTGCGAACGGATTGGTGGCGACCAAATCGTCGTGCAGTCGTGCGCCAAGGAACAGCGTGTGCACACCCGGACTCCATTCGTGATGATAGCCGGCGAAAAGATTCGGCTCCTGCTTCTCGACGATACGCAACCCCGGGTTGGCCTGGTTCGGATCGTAGTACTGGATGATGTCGCCCGACTCGCCGCGATAGTCGGTCACCTGGAGAAACACGCTGTCGGCGGGCGTGATCTGCTGCTTGAAGCGCAGGGAAATTTCGCGCTGTTCGAATGCGTTGTTCGTGCGCTGGCCGTTTTGCGAGCGGTAGAACGCATCGAGCGAGTAGCTGGAATTGCCTAAGACGCCGAACTGCGATCCCGACTGCGTCCAGTCGCCCTGGCTCAAATACTCCGTCGCCGAGAAGACGCCAAAGCCGCGGCCCTCAAAGAATCGCGAATACTCCTGCTGCGAGATGTTCTGGGAAAGATTTCCGGCGCCCACCGGTGCGAGCAATTGGGAAATGAGCAGCTCGCTGAAGAACGGAGTTTCGTAGCGCAAGTTCACCGTGCGCGGATCGCGCAAGGCGTCGTAGCTCTCCGCGAGGAACAGGTGCGAGGAATAGTTGCCGTAGTCGTAGCTCACCGCCCGCGAAGCCTCGCGGACGCTGAAGTCCGACAATCCCGCGTCGCGGTAGAGCGCCGCGAGATTGGCCGCGCGGACCGCGCGGTCCTGGTCGAGCAGCAGCTTCGAGCGATAGAGCCCGCGGTTGTCGTTGAGTTCTTTTGAACGTTCCAGATCGTCTAGGCCCTCGTTGATACGGTTCTGTTCCTGCGCAAGCAGCGCTGAATAGAGCCAGGGCGTTGGGTCCGCCGGATCGAGCTTCTTCGCCAGGTCGAGTTCCTTGCGCGCCATCGGCTGGTTGCCGCTGCAACTCCACGCCTTGCCCAGGTAGCTGCGCAGGATGGAGCGTTGCGGTTCCAGCGTGGCGGCGACCTGCAGGTCAGCCCGGCCCTCTTTGTCGTGGCCCAG
>DATDFH010000097.1:0-2703 GCA_036522715.1 Verrucomicrobiia bacterium | reverse complement strand
GTGGTTGCAGACGGGGTTGGCCGCCGATCAACCGGTGGACCAGCGCAGCGGAATGATTCGCGCGCTCGGCGAGGCCGGGCCAAGCGCCAGAATTGCCGTGCCGACGTTGGTGGATTTGATGAAGGACGACCAGCAGCAAATCTGGGAGCAGGCGGGAGCGGCGCTGTTGGGAATTGGCGAAACCAACCTTGCGCTGGCGGGGGCGCTGGAAAAACTCAAGTCGCCGGACCCGGCCACGCGCTACACCGCGACGCCGTTTGTCCTACGGATTCAGCCGACGAACGCGGCGGCGATTTCCAACCTGTTCGAGTTCATTGGCGATCCAAAGCGGGCCGACCAAATGATGTCTGGTCTGGCTCGCCTAGGCGTGGCTGCGAAACCCGTCGTCCCTGTGCTGCGCGAAATTGCCGCGAACCCGACGAACCGCCTTCGTTACGCCGCGCAGCAAGCATTGCGGGAGATCGAAGCCGAATCCGAGGATGCAGAGCGGGCGAAATAGGTTGGAGCGGGGTTACTTGCTGACGGGCTTCATCGTCAGCGGATCGCGCAACGGCAGTTCGGTGAATTTGCCGCCGCCCAAGTCCGCGAGTTTCACGGGATGATTCGGGTGGCCGAGGAGGATGTCGTCTTTCTTGCCGACGGTGAGGATCACGAGCTTGTCCGGCGTGAGATATTTTTTCGCGACGCGCATTACATCGTCTTTCGTGACGGCTGAGATTTTGCCGCGGTAGTTTTTCCAGAACGCCGGGTCTTGGGAGTAACGGCCGGTGAGTTCGTCCTGCGCGAAGATGTTTGCGACCTGTCCCTTGGTCGCGAACGTGCGCGGGAAGCGGTCCACGAAGGCGCGCTTCGAGTTGTTAAACTCTTCATCGCTCACCAGTTCACTCGTCACGCGCTTGATTTCTTCCAGCACGATGGACGTAGCGTAGGCAACGGTCCGGGACTTGGATTGAAAGCCCGCCGTGAATGTGAGCGGATAATAGACGCCGCCCGGGAAAACCGAATACGCGGAGTAGGCCAGCCCCTCGTCCGAGCGCACGCGATTCATGATGCGCGACGAGAAACCGCCGCCGCCGAGGATGTCGTTCATAACCATGACTGCAAAGGCGTCAGGGTTGTCGCGCTTGATGCCGGGGAGCATGATTGAGACGCGGCCCTGGGGAACGTCCTTGTCCACGAGGAATACGCCCGGCGCGGAGAAGTCGGTGTTCGTCGGCACTGGAGGAGGCGTTTCCCCTTTGAACGGCCAGTTGTCAAAGAGCTTTTCCAGGCGTGCGATCATAACCTCGCGATCGAAGTCGCCGTTCACGGCGATCACGAAATTCTGCGGGACGAACCATTTCTGGTGAAAGGCGTCGAGATCGGCGTGCGTGAGCGACTCGACAGAGGCCTTGGTAGAAAAGCGATTGTTAAAGAATTTCTCGCCGTAGGCCAGGATGTTCGCCTCGCGGCCTTCGATGGCGGACGAATCATCGTTGCGCTGCTGCATGAACTGAATCAACTGCTGCTTGCGCAGGGCGATTTTGTCGTCCTGAAAGCGCGGTGCGGCGAGAACTTCGCGCAGGATGGCGAGACCTTCGTTCAGGTCTTTGGAGAGCAGGTTGAGGCTCACGTTGCCTTGCGTGTCGCGGATTTCGGAGTTGAGCAGCGCGGCCAAGAACGCGAGACGTTCTTCGAGGTCCTCGGCGGTCTTGGATTTTGTGCCGCCGCGCGCAAGCAGGTAGCCGGTGAGATTCGCGAGACCCTCCTTGCCCGCCGGGTCAAGGTAATCGCCGGTGCGCACGAGGACGTTGATGTTCACCAGCGGCAATTCGCGGTCCGGCACGACGTAGGCGATCGAGCCGGACTTGAGTTGCACGCGAAAGGTTTCTGGCGCGGGCGGCTCGTAAACGAGCGGCGGGAAGGAAAGTTTTTCCGGGCGGTCGGGAATGGCAGCCGATTGGGCGTGCGCGGGTGCGCATACAAACAGCAGCCCTGCTGCTGTAATGGCGATTAAAGCGCCGCGTACCCACTTATTGAACGATGCGAACGTCCGCGAGGTCTTGGACTGCGGCGGTCTTCTTCCGCTATCGAACGCGCCAGGCCGAAAAAGGCGGCAGAAGACTCCCACAGTCCAGGACGCTGTTGCGTTCATCGAGCGTTGTGCAAGAAACGCGGGCCTCATGACTTCGATTCCTCCTTCGCCACAGCTTTATCTTCCTTCGGTGCCGCAGACTTGCGTGTGTAAGTCGCGACCGCGCGGTTTTCCTTCGAGAAGTACTCTTTCGCCACGCGCTTCACGTCAGCCGCCGTCACGGCCTGATACTTCGGACCGGCTTCGTTGATCTCACGCCAGTGGCCGTTGCCTTCGTGGTGGATGAGTTGCTGAAGAATCGCCATGTTCGAGGCGAGCTTGCGGTATTCTCCGGCGGCGAAATTGTTCTTCACCTTCTGCAATTCCTCGGCGGGCACTTCGTCGCGCTGGAGCTTCTCGATTTCAGCGTAAATGCCGGCCTCGACTTCCGCGGGCGTGTGGCCGTCCTTGGCCTCGCCGCCTGCGTTGAACGCGCCGGCCCACTTTTGCGACATCTGGTGCGCCCAAACTTCGGTCGCGGTTTCCTTGCCGAGCACCAGGCCCTTGTAAAGCCGGCCCGTGCGCGTGGAGAGAATCTGTCCGAGGATGCCGAGCGCATAGGAATCCTTGTGGCCGTTGGGCACGGTGTG
>DATDFH010000096.1:0-5983 GCA_036522715.1 Verrucomicrobiia bacterium | reverse complement strand
GTGCCGCTTCGACTACCGGTGGATCGAGGAACACGCGGCCGGTGCGCAACTCCATCACGCCGCGATCAGGCAGCTTGCGAAGTTCAAGCTGCGCATCGGCGAGCTGCCATGCTTGCTTGAGCGCGGTCGCCAGTTTAGGAGCGTTGATCTCCGCGTCGGCTCCCGCTGAATCCGCGCTCGGCGCTCCACGGGAAAGGAGTAGCACGTTCGCGCGGTTCGTCGCTTCAAGCCTTGCTTGAAAGGTTTTCAACGAAACGAACGCGTTGAACGGCGCGACCTGATTGGCTTGCAAACTGAATCGCCCCATCTCCGCGTCGCTCACGATCGCCTCCACCCGGAGGCGCAGCGCGACCGAGGAATCCTCCTCCTTCGCCAGCGGCGCGTCGCGCGAGAGCTGGCTTGGTTTCGGGGCGCGGATGAGAACCGAGTCACCAATCTTCGCGCCAAGCTGGTGGGCGAGCGGACCGTTGAGTGCTAGCCCATCGTCGGCGAGTTTCACAAAACCGGGCGCTTGGCTCGCGAGTTGCCAGAACCGCTCATCCACGCCGTTGACTTGGACGCGGTTCGCGCGCGCGGAACCGTCAGCCGCGGCCGCGGTTCCCAGGAGTTGCAGCGCGGGCACCACGAGTGCTGCGTTCGGAGCGCGGAGCGTGAAGTGAAGGTCATTCGCCAGCTCGTCGCGAAACAGCCGGTCTCCCGACGCGAGGGCCAAGTCCACCTTGCCCAACCTCGCCATCGCCATGTCGCGCAGACTGCCGCGCACCGAATCACCGACGATCAGCGCGCCGATGAGCACCGCGCTTCCGACTGCCGCGCCGAGCAGCACGCCGAGATGCGAGCGGGCGTGGAAACGCAGCGAGCGCAGGATGAGCGTCCATGTGGTCATTGCAGCACGAGGGCGCCGTCACGGAGTTCAAACAGCCGGCCCATCTTGCGCGCGAGGTCAATGGCGTGTGTGGCGACGATGAGAGTCACCCTCTCCTCGCGGTTCAATTCGAGGAGCAACTGCGCGAGCGTTTCAGCGGAGGCGCGGTCCAGGGCGCCGGTTGGCTCGTCAGCGAGCAGGAGTTTGGGCTGGTTGATCAGCGCGCGCACCACTGCGACGCGCTGGCGTTCGCCACCGGAAAGCTGGCCGGGGCGATGGTGAATGCGCGGCTCCAGACCGACGCGCTGGAGCAGACGCTCTGCGCGCGCGGGCGCTTCTTCGCGGGCTGTGACGTCGCCGTTGGCGAGCGTGGGCACGAGGACGTTCTCCATCACCGTGCATTGCGGCAGCAAGTGGTGCGACTGGAAGATGAAACCGATCTGGCGATTGCGCACCTTGGCGAGCGCGAGTTCGTCGAGCGTGTTGAGGTTTTCACCGTCAAGCACGACGTCGCCATTTGTGGGGCGGTCGAGCGTGCCGATGATGTTGAGCAACGTGCTCTTGCCGGAACCCGACGGGCCGATGATCGCGAGCGATTCGCCACGCCCGACGCTTAACGAAATCTCCCGCAGCACGCTCACCGGCTCCGCTCCGTCCGCCGCGGCGTAGAATTTGTCGACGTTGGTCAGCGTCAGCAGCAGCTCGGATGACATGCGTGAGACGTTAGCCGAGCGAGACGCGCGGGCAAATGGGGAAATCGCGGCGGGGCGATGTGAGGTCAGCGCGGCCTAACCGCGCACCCACCGTCTGGCCTTCATCTCGAAGCGCGGCAGCGCGCCGGGGGCGACGGCGCAAACGGGCACCCGCAGCGAGAGGGCGTCGTGGAAATGCCGCTCCAACCGTGCGGCCAGCGCCAGTGCGTCGGGCACTGTGGATTCCGGTTCGATTTCCACCAACAGTTCCACCAGCGCGCCGATCTCCTTCACGTTGACGCGATATTCGGCGATCCCGCCGAACGTGCGGATGATTTCCTCGAAGGCGCCGGGGTAAACGTTGACGCCGCGCACGAAGAGCATGTCATCGACGCGACCGAGGATGCCGCCGTCGAGCGCGAGTTCGTGCGAACCGCAGCCGCACGGCGCGGCATCGAAACGCACCGGCCTCACGAGATCGCCGGTTCGGTAGCGGATCAACGGCGAACCCAACCGGCCGAGCGTGGTAAGCACGAGTTCGCCCGTCTCGCCGTCGGCGACGGGCTGGAGCGTCGTGCAGTCGATGACCTCGGCGATGTAGCCGCGTTCGATGACGTGCAGGCGGCAGGGCGTGGCCGGGCATTCGTAGGTGACCGGGCCGACTTCGGTCATGCCGTGGTGATCGTGGATGCGCGCGCCGGGCCAGCGTTCTTCGAGTTGACGACGCACGGCGGGTACGCTGCCACCCGGCTCACCCGCGACGATGAGATGGCGCACGGCGGACTGCCGCAGGTCGAGTTTCTCGCTCGCCGCGACTTCAGCCAGATGCAGCGCATAGGTGGGCGTGCCGCAGAGGACGGTGACACGTTGTTCGAGGATCGCGCGCAGCCGGGCGCTGCTGCTCATTCCTCCACCCGCGAGCCGAAGCGCGCCAAGCCGCGCGGCAGATTCGAACGCGGTCCAGAAGCCGATGAACGGCCCGAAAGAAAACGCGTAAAAGATGCGATCGGAGGACGTGATGTTTGCTGCGCGATAGACCTCGGCCCAGTTGTCGAGCAGCCACGCCCAGCTTTCGGCCGTATCGAGCCAGCGAATCGGCTCGCCGCTGGTGCCGCTGGTGTGGTGGCAGCGCACGTAGCGGTCGAGCGGGAAACTGGTGTCCGTGCCGTAGGGCGGATGCGCACGTTGATCGGCGACGATTTCGGCCTTGGTCGTGAATGGGACGCGGGAGAAAAATTCCTCGAACGACGCGGGGGCGGAGTTGATTCCAGCGGCGGAGAATTTGTCGCGATAAAACCGGTTACCCGCCAGCGCATCGAACAGCGCGCGCAGACCGGCAAGTTGGGCTGTGTCCACGCGGCTCACGGCGGGACGAGGCGATTACTTCGATCCGGGAATGGCAGGCGCGGTGACGGCCGGAGGCGCTTTGGGCGCGGGCGGGTTCGGTTTGTAAAACGTCACCAGGCAGCCGCCAGTCGCGGCGAGGAGGATTCCGACCCAGAACATCGGCTTGATCGAAGCCCAGCCGCCTTCGGGCGGGTGCGTGAGAATGGCATAGAACGCGTTCACAATCGGCGCGCCGGCGAAGACGATGGACATCACGACTGCGGGCGTGCCTTTGGCGCCAAAGGCCAGCAACACACCGAGTGCGCCGATCGCGCCGACGGTGCCGCCGAGCAGCGACCACCAGAACGCCTTGGTCGGATACGTCCAAAAGGCCACGGACGCGCCCTTGCTCAGGAGCAGTGCGGCGGGAGCAAGCACGGCGGTCAAAAAGTAGGCGATGCCGACGACGAGGAAGGCCTTGATGCGGCCGTTGGCCGGGTCGCTCATGCCCATCGTGCCGGTGTGAAGGAAAATACCATAGACACCCCAAGAGGCGACGGTGAGGAGCGCGAACCAAAGCCAGGTGAGTCCGGGAGCGGAGGAAGTTTGTGCTGCCATAGTGCGCGGAGGTTAGCGGCGCGCGCAGGGCACTTCAACCGGTTTGTCGGCGCTGACCGGCGGGAAAATTTCTCTTACCCCGCTCAGGCACGCCGGACCAGTCCTGGCTCGTCCGTGGACAAGCGAAGGATGGCCGCGGCACTTTCCACGTCGTCGGTCTCGATGCGGGCGCCGAGCACGTCGCGCAGGTCCACGAAGCGCACGCCGTTGAGCACGCGGCAAAAGGTGGCGGGCGAAACTTGGAAACCGCTAAGCTGTCCGCTACGGCCGGTGCGGGGCACGAGGCGGAACTTTTTCACCGGCGCGTTGGCGAGCGGAATGACCAGCGTGGCTTTCATCAAATTCTGGCGTTTAACCGGAGTATCGGTGTTCTGTTCGATGAGTTAAGCACGAGGCGTTCCACGAAAAGTCGTCGTTCGGAGGCGTAAAACCTCTCAACTGCGGCGATCGTTTTTGCGGCGGAACCTGCGCGGCTTCCAGCGCTTGCGAACGCAGGGCCGGTTTCTGAACTTGCGTTGGCGTGCGGAGTTGAACAGGCTGCGCGCGAAATTTATGGCGAAAAAGGCACTGATCACGGGCATCACGGGGCAGGATGGTTCGTATCTGGCGGAGTTGCTGTTGTCCAAGAATTACGAGGTGCACGGCATCATCCGGCGCGCGAGCACGTTCAACACGGGGCGGCTGGATTCGATTTACACGGATCCGCACAACAGCAAGGCCCGGCTCTTCCTGCATTACGGCGACTTGAGTGACGCGAGCAGTCTTGCCCGGCTGCTCAGCGACATCCGGCCGGATGAGGTCTATAATCTCGCCGCGCAGAGCCACGTGCGCGTGAGTTTCGACAGTCCCGAATACACGGCCGATGTCACCGGCACCGGCACCGTGCGTTTGTTGGAGGCGATCCGGCAGGCGGGCTTCAAGCCCCGGTTTTATCAGGCGTCGTCGAGCGAGATGTACGGCATGGTGCGCGAAGTCCCGCAGACAGAAACCACGCCGTTCTATCCGCGCAGCCCATACGGTTGCGCGAAGGTTTATTCGTTTTGGATCACGGTGAACTACCGCGAGTCCTACGGCCTGCACGCCAGCAATGGAATTCTTTTCAATCACGAATCGCCGCGGCGTGGTGAGACCTTCGTCACGCGCAAGATCACGCGCGCCATCGCGCAGATTCAGGCGGGGCTGCAGAGCAAACTTTACCTCGGCAATCTCGACGCGAAGCGCGACTGGGGTTACGCGAAGGAATTCGTCGAGGCGATGTGGCTGATGCTTCAACAAGACCAGCCGGATGATTACGTCGTGGCGACGAACGAGACGCACAGCGTGCGCGAGTTCCTCGAAGTGGCGTTCGCGCACGCGGACCTGGACTGGCAGAAGCACGTCGAAATTGACCCGCGCTACTATCGGCCCGCCGAGGTGGAGCTGTTGATTGGCGACTACAGCAAGGCAAAGAAGAAACTCGGCTGGGAGCCGAAGACAAAGTTCGCCGAACTGGTGAAGCTGATGGTCGATGCCGACATCAAGCTGCTCAAGGACCACCGCGAGGGCCGGATCAAGGTGACCGCCTGACATGCCGCGCGCACTCATCACCGGAATCACCGGCCAGGACGGATCGTACCTGACCGAGTTGCTTTTGGCGAAGGGCTACGAGGTCCACGGGATGGTGCGCCGGACCAGCAGCCTGGATCGTTCGCGCCTGGTGCATCTCTACAACGACCCGCAGATTTACGGTAAACGGCTGCTCCTCCACTACGCGGACCTCGATGATCCGACGACGATGCGGCGCGTGCTCAACCAGGTCGCGCCGGATGAGCTTTACCACCTTGCCGGCCAGAGCCATGTCGGGTTGAGCTTCGAGATTCCCGAATCGACGTGCGAACAGACGGCGATGGGCACGTTGCGATTGCTGGAGATGTTGCGCGACCTTCCGAAGGCGCCGCATTTTTTCCACGCGTCTTCGAGCGAGATTTTCGGCAAGCCGGAATCCGCGCCGCAGACGGAGGAGACTCCGATGGCGCCGGTCAGTCCGTACGGTTGCGCGAAGGTCTTCGCGACGCAGATGGTGCGGGTTTACCGGCAGACCTTCGGGATGTTTGCCTGCAACGGGATCATGTACAACCACGAGTCGCCACGGCGCGGGGAGAATTTTGTCACGCGCAAGATTTGCCGCGCGGCGGCGGCCATTCGGAAGGGGTACCAGCGCGAACTGATGCTGGGCGACACGAGCGCGCAACGCGATTGGGGCTACGCGCCCGACTACGTTGAGGCGATGTGGCTGGCGTTGAACCACGCGACGCCGGAGGATTTCGTTTTCGCCACGGGCAAGCTTCACACCGTGCAGGACGTGGTGGAGACGGCGTTCGCCGCGGCGGGTCTGGATTGGAAGCAATTTGTCCGTCAGGACCAGCGGCTGTTGCGCCCCGCCGAACCGTCCAAGCTCGTGGGCTGCGCCGACAAAGCTCAGCGGCTGCTGGGGTGGACGGCG
>DATDFH010000095.1:0-7366 GCA_036522715.1 Verrucomicrobiia bacterium | reverse complement strand
CATGAAACCAGCATGTTCGTGCATAGTAGTTCACTCGTTGACCGCCACGTCTCATTGGGGCGGCAAAAAGCCCCTGCTCGCGATGAGAAGGGGCCGAAAAGCTTCGCGCTCTTCTCATCTTCCCCGAGACCGTCTCGGGCTGGATTTGGCACCTGGTCGTAGGGTTCGCACACCGACCGGTTGCCGTGGCTTCATCGGGCCAGTCCCTCTGCCACTCGCAATGAGATTCGTTGCATCAACGAATGCCGATAGGTTGATGGAAGCGTGAAAGAAGTCAACCGATTTTTTGCGATGAAGTCCTCACCGCTGGCAGCGCGGGCAAAAGAACGTGCTCCGCGCCGCTTGAACAATGCGTTTGATCGGCGCGCCGCATCGTGGACACGGCTGGCCGGCGCGGTCGTAAACCCGCAGACGCTCCGCGTAAAACTCCTGCGCGACCGGCGCGCTGCCGTAATAGAAAAGTCCGTCGCCATCCCCTGCCCCGCCGAAGTTGAGCGGCACGGTGCTGCCGAAGCGAATCGCTTCGCCGAGCACGTCGCGAATCGCGGACTGGAGCCGCTCGGTTTCGGAGCGAGTGAGCCGGTTCGCGCGTTTGCGTGGCGAGATGGCCGCCACGTGCAGCGCCTCGCTCGCGTAAATATTTCCGATCCCGGCCACCAGCGACTGGTCGAGCAACTTGACTTTGACCGCTTGCGACGAACGGTCGAGCGCCGCGTGAAACGCGTCCGCATCGAACGAACCATCGAGCGGATCGGGGCCGAGGCGCGCCAACGCTCCGGTGTCGAGCGTGAAGCGGCCGAAGTAGCGCGTGTCCTCGAAGACGAAGCAGGCGCGACCAAGATCGAGTGCGACGGCGGTGTGCTTCGGCAACGCGGCGGCGCGTGTCTGAAGAAACATCCGCCCCGTCATGCCGAGATGGCCGAGCAATGTGAACGGCTCGCTGCGCGGCTGGCGCAACTCGAATACGAGATACTTTGCCCGCCGCGTCACGCGAAGAAAGCGCGCGCCCGTCAACGCCGCCATCAGGTCGCGTTGGCTCGTGGGACGGATCACTCGCGCACGCCGCACATTCACGCCCCGGATGATCTTTCCTTCGAGCTGTGGCGCGAGATGGCGGACGAGCACTTCAACTTCAGGCAACTCAGGCACAGCGGCAGATTAGCGCCTGCAACGCGAATCGTCAGCAGCACTCCGCCGATCATCCGTAGCGATACGGTTTGGAGAGCGAGAAGGTGTTGGGCAGATGCCGCACTTCGCGCACCGCGCCGTCAGCGAGAAGAACCTCGACGATGTCGAAGCGGATCTTCACTTCGGGATTCTTCAGCAGGCGCAAGTAATCGAGTGCGCTCTGGGAAAGGAGCCGGCGCTTGTGCGCGTTCACGGCGGCGGCGGGGCGGGTCCATTCCTCGGAAGAACGCGTCTTCACTTCCACGAATACGAGGCAATCGCCGTCGCGGAAGATCAGGTCGATCTCGCCGCGCGCCGAGCGGAAGTTGGCCGTGAGAAACTTCAAGCCGACGCGACGCAGATGCCGCTTGGCCACGCGTTCGCCAAGGCGGCCGTGCTGCAAATGGAGCGGCTCCTCAGCTCGCGCGAGATGCGACTTGATGCGCTGCCAGAGGTTCATACGCAAACAACTCCGGTTCACGCGCCCGGATGGGGGCGAAACTGCGCCGGTGGATCGCACACGGACCGTGCTCGGCCAGTGCGCGCAAGTGCCGCTCGGTGCCGTAGCCCTTGTGCTCCGCGAAGCCGTAGTTCGGATGCAGCCTGTCGAACTGGACCATCAGCCGGTCCCGTGTGACTTTCGCGAGCACGCTTGCGGCGGCAATCGAGTAACTGCGGGCGTCACCCTTCACGAGCGCGGTTTGCGGAGCGCGGATCGCCGGCACGCGGCGGCCGTCCACCAGCACGTGCGCGGGCGGGGGCTCGAGTTGGGCCAGCGCGTCGAGCATCGCCCGGTGCGTGGCCTGAAGAATGTTGAGCCGGTCGATGGTCTCGTGATCGGCGTGTGAAATGGCGAAGGTGATTTCGCCGCAGGTGGTGAGGAAGTCGAAAAACTTCCCGCGCTGCGTGGCAGTGAGTCGTTTGGAGTCGTTCAAACCACGCAGCGGTTTGGGTAACCCGTCGATGATCCACGCTCCGGGCAGAATAACCGCCGCCGCGAGAACCGGTCCCGCGAGCGGTCCCCTGCCCGCTTCATCCACGCCGGCGATGCGCGTGAATCCGGTCGCAAGTAATTCGCGCTCGAATTTGAAACGGTTGATCGCGGCCATGACGACGGCCCTTGTCTGCGCTGGCAGAGCGAAATCTGCAATCCGGAAATCGCGCCGGCTCATTTGAATTTGCTTCGTTGGCGTACGCGCTATACTCGGCGGCATGAAGCCGCCCCGTTCGATTCTTCGCGTCGTTATGTTCGCACTCGCGGTGTTGCTGACGGCGGTTCACGCCCGCGCCGCGATCGCGCTCAAGCAGGTGGCGGAGGGTTTTGTCTCGCCGCTCAACCTCGTGTCCCTGCCCGGCTCCGGCGGCGAGCTTCTCATTGGCGACCAAGTCGGCACGATCCACGTGCTCAACAAACAGGGCCGGCTGGAGGAGAAACTTTTTCTCGACGTGCGCGAGCGGACGACGAAGCTGCGGAACAATTTCGACGAGCGCGGACTGCTCGGGTTGGTGCTGCATCCGCAGTTCAAAAAGAACCGGAAGTTCTACGTGTACTACAGCGCACCGTTGCGCCCAAGTGCGCCAAAGGATTGGGATCACACCGGCCAGCTCTCCGAGTTCACGGTCAAGGCTGGAGACCCACACCAAGCTGATGCGTCGAGCGAGCGTGTCGTAATCCAGATCGATGAGCCGCAGTTCAATCACAACGGCGGTCGCATCGCCTTTGGGCCGGACGGCTTCCTTTACATCGCCATCGGCGATGGCGGCGGTCAGCGCGACAGTGCGGAGAACCACGGTCCCACCGGCAACGGCCAGAACAAAGACGTGCTGCTCGGCAAGATCCTGCGCATCGACGTGGACAAGAAGGATGCCGGGCGCGAGTACGGGGTTCCGCGCGACAATCCCTTCGCCAAGGGCGGCGGGCGGCCGGAGATATTTTCGTATGGCCACCGAAATCCTTGGGGCGTCTCTTTCGACCGCGGCGGGCGGCACGAGTTGTTCGAGGCCGAGGTCGGCGAGAACATGTGGGAGGAAATCAATGTAATCCGGCGCGGGGGCAATTACGGCTGGCGCCTGCGCGAAGGTCCCGCCGCGTTCGACCCCGCGAATCCGCTCAAGCCTCCCGAGGAGACACCTCGCAAAGCCGCCGACGGCACGCTGCTGGTCGAACCGATCGCGTTTTACAAGAACGCGAAAGGCCATCCGGGCGATCCCGACCTCAAGGGCACGAGTGTCACCGGCGGCTACGTTTATCGCGGCAAGGCGATCCGGGAGTTGCAGGGCCGTTATGTCTTCGCCGACTGGTCGCGCAACTGGGGCGTGGCCGACGGCATCCTGCTCGTCGCCACGGCACCCAAGTCGAAACAGGAGACGAGCTGGAAGGTTGAGGCGCTGGAAGTTGCCGGCCGCGAGAAGGGCCAACTGCTCGGGTACGTCGTTGCGCTGGGCGAGGACGGAGACGGTGAACTCTACGCATTGACGACGATGCGCAACGCCCTCAGTGGCAACACGGGCAAAGTTTACAAACTCGTGCCCGCGAAATAGCGACATGCCACCGCCCGATGTTGCGCATCACTGGCAATGTCGAGAATTGCACCCACGCCGCCCTGAAAGGGTATGGAAGTTTTTGCTGCGCCCAAGCTGGGCTTGTGTTAATATCCGGCCCGAAATGAAGCATCATATCCGGTTGGCTCAACTGACGATCACGTTCACACAGCTCGCTGCGGCGTCAGCCCTGCTGGCTCAAGGCGCCGCCGCGACGGCACCGCCCACCATCCCCGCGCGGACCGCTGTCGTCACGAATGCATCCGCCAACACGATCACGGTCCCGGCGGCTGCACCGGCGATCACGAAGACCAACGCACCCCACTTGCAGTTTGCTGAAACGGTCTTCGACTTCGGCCGGGCGAAGGCCTCCGACACCCTGAAGCATGAATTCATTTTCACCAACACCGGCACCGCGCTGCTGGAAATCACCGGTGTGCAGCCCGGTTGCGGCTGCACGACCGCCGGCACATGGGATCATCAGATCGAGCCGGGCAAGGCGGGGAAGATTCCCATCCAGTTCAATCCCAGCAGCTACAACGGCCCCATCAGCAAAAGCATCATCGTGACGTGCAATGATCCGGCGCAGGCGACCCATTTCCTCCAGATCAAGGCCGCGGTCTGGCGGCCCATCGACGTGCAGCCAACCTACGTCAACTTCCTTCAGGTCGAGGGCGAGGAGACGAACGAGACCAAGGTCGTCCGCATCATCAATAACTTCGACGACCCCATCACCTTGGAGCCGCCGGCCGCGGCGAACCCGGCCTACAAGACCGAGTTGAAGACGGTTCGCCCCGGCAAGGAGTTTGAGCTGCTCATCTCCTACGTGGGAGCCGCCACCAACTTCGGCGTGCCCGCCAACTTCCTGCTCAAGACCTCCGCCACCGGCATGCCGTCGATCAACATCAACGCCTTCGCCATGGCGCAGGCCGCGGTCACTCCTGTGCCGCAAATGATCGTCCTGCCTTCGACCCCCGTCAGCCCGGGCTACCACGCTCAGGCGACGATCCGCAACAACAGCCGCACGCCGGTGCAAGTTTCCGAGCCAACCATCAACGCCGAAGGCGTCACGGCCGAGGTGAAAGAAGTCGAGCCAGGCAAAGTGTTCAACGTAACCCTGAGCTTCGCCACCAACTTCGTCGCCAAGTCCGGACAGTCGATGGCGTTGATGGTCAAGACCACCCATCCCAAGTATCCGGTTGTCCGCGTGCCCATCACGCAAACGACACTCTCGCCGCCGGTGTCGATCCCGGTGCCGTTGGTTCAGCCCACGATCGCAAAATAGTCCGCGCGCCGGTGCCCCCGCACACGACCGCTGCGATGCGAAACACCAAAACCCTGCTGTTGGAAGTGGCGTTTGTGGCGGCGGCAGGGTTGATCTTCGCGCTCGCGGCCAATGCTCTTTCCCCTCGCGGACTGCGACTGGGCCGAAATTATTTTCCCGGTGGCGAAAAACTTTCGGCTGCGGCCCAACCGGTGACGAATGCCACTGCCAGTCCGGCCGGCGCCGCTCCGGGCAATGCGACGGCAGCCACGATCCAACGCCTTCAGCAACGCGGCCTGCAAGTAATCCCGCACAACGAGGTCGCCGCGTTGTTCCGCGACCCAAGTTTCCAGCAAGGACTGGTCGTGTTCCTCGACGCGCGTGACGACGACCATTATCAGGCGGGCCACATCCCCGGCGCGTGGCAGTTCGATCACTACCATCCCGAGCGGCATTTTCCCGTGGTTTTGCCGGCGTGCCTGGCCGCCCAGAAGATCGTGGTTTACTGCAACGGCGGCGCGTGTGAGGACAGCGAATTCGCCGCCGTGATGCTGCGTGACGCCGGTATCCGGCCGGAGACGCTGTTTGTGTATGCGGGCGGCATCAGTGAATGGACGACCAACGGACAGCCTGTCGAAACCGGTGCTCGCCTGAGCGGCCAGTTGCTCCAGTTAAAGCCGTGACTGCAACGACTGTTGAATCCCAACGCTTGCGCGCGCCAGACGTGACGACCGCACTCGTGCGCTGTCTGCTCGGCGCACTCTTCATCTACATGGGCCTGAACAAGACACTGCACCCGGTCGAATTCCTCAAGCTTGTGCGCCAGTACGATGTGCTGCACGCACCCTTTGCGCTGAACCTCGTGGCCTCGGCGCTTCCGTGGTTCGAGGTGTTCTGCGGAATGCTGCTCGTGCTGGGAGTGGCCGTGCGCGGGACAGCCGTGATGCTGGTGGCGATGCTGGTGCCGTTCACCGTGCTGGTGTTCCTGCGCGCGCTCGCGATTCAGAAGACGGGCGGCCTGCCATTCTGCGCGATCAAGTTCGACTGCGGCTGCGGCGCGGGCGAAGTGTTGATCTGCCGCAAGCTCGCGGAAAACATTTTGCTCACGGCGATCTCAATCGGGCTGGTCTTCTGGCGGAAGACCTCGCTGTGCCTGCGTCACGGCCTGCTTTGAGCGGCACTGGCGACTGTCCGAGGGACGAACGCCGTGAAACGGCTTGCCCGACCTGACGGGCCGTGCGATTTAGGACGCGGTTGCGCTCGTAGCTCAGATGGATAGAGCATCCGCCTTCTAAGCGGACGGTCGTGGGTTCGACTCCCGCCGAGCGCGCCACTCATCCATCGATATACGAAGTGCGAAACCGGCCGCGGCGAGTTTCGTCTTTTCTCGCGGCGCAATTCCCTTACGCTCGCCGCGATGCTGCAATTGGAACATCTCGCGGAGCTGCTGGAGAAGAACCGTGATGCGGTCCGCACGCGCGTGAAGGAATTCTCGATTGGCGGACGGCACTTCGCATTCAACTCCCGGCTGGCGATCATGGGCGTGATCAACCTCTCGGCCGACTCGTGGTATCGCGAGAGCGTCTGCCTCACCGTCGAGGCCGCTGTCCGGCGCGGGCACGTGCTTCACGAGCAGGGCGCGGAGATCATCGACGTTGGTGCCGAATCCACATTGGCCCACGCGGCGCGGCTCGACGAGGCCGCGCAGAACAGCAAGCTCTTGCCCGTCGTGAAGGAACTCCGCGCCGCTGGCATTCCGGTGTCGGCGGAGACCTACCATCCCGCCGTTACACGGGCCTGCCTCGAAGCTGGCGCGAGCATCCTCAACCTCACGGGCACCGACCGCAGCGAGGAGATGTTCCGCCTGGTGGCGGACCACGGGGCGGCCGTGATCATCTGCCACGTGCAGGGCGCCAATGTCCGCGAGGTGGGTGATTTCAGCCTGGGCGCCGATCCGGTGGCGATGATGTACGATTCGTTTGCGCGGCAGATCGAAACCGCGACCCGCAACGGCGTGGAAAAAATCTTCCTCGATCCAGGCTTGGGCTTTTATTACCGCAATCTCCAGGACAGCGCCGTGCGCGTGCGGCATCAGATGAATGTCTTTCTCAACACGTTCCGGCTGCGCGTGCTGGGATTCCCGGTCTGTCACGCGCTACCGCACGCGTTCGAGTATTTCGGCGGGGAAGTGCGTTGCGCCGAGCCGTTCTTCGCCGTGCTGGCCGCGCTGGGAAAGACTGACTTGTTCCGCACGCACGAAGTTCCGCGCACGCGCGCCGTGCTGCAAACGCTGGGGATTTATTGAGCCGCCCACATCGCCGTCACGGCTCGTCAATTCCTCCATTGTCGATCACCTCGACGAACACCGAGTTGGGCGACTTCCAAAAGTCACGG
>DATDFH010000094.1:0-14259 GCA_036522715.1 Verrucomicrobiia bacterium | reverse complement strand
AGCAATGAGCGGCCAGCCGCCGTGGCGCCCGTCGAACGCCACGCCGATGAAGTGCATGTAGTTGCCCGTCCACGCCGCGGACACGCGGAGCAGGTCGGTGTCGAAACAGAGATGCGCGTTGTTGCCCAACCGCAGCGCGATGCCCTTCATCGCGTTGTCGCCAGCGACGAGGAAGGCGTTGAAGACCTGCCGGCCATCCGGCGTGAAGACCGGTTTGCCATCCGCGCCGATGCGGGGGACGCCGTTGGTGACGAGCTTCGAGCCGACGCACGAAATCTGGAACGGAAAATCCTGCTCGAACGGCGAGGTGGGTTTGAACTGCGCGCCGCCGGCCACGGTCGAGGCGAGCGCGAGTATGGCGACGAACAACAACGGTTTTTGCATCGAGGTCCAGACGGTTTCAGAGGGACGGCAGCGAGTCAAACGCGAAGCCAGCTTGCCTGGGGCCGGGCCAGCGCGGCAGAATCTCCCACATGAACGCCCGTCGGTTGTTTCAGATTTTCCGCTCGTCGCTTCTTGCCGTGATCGCGTTGAACGCCGTCGCAACCGCCCGCGCAGCAGAGCCCGCATCGGCCCGGCCCCGTCAATTCCGCGCCGGCGCCGCCACGAGCAACATCACGCCGTTCATCGGCGGCGAAATCATCGGCGGCTTCAACCCGTTTTCCTCGACGCACGTTCACGACGAGTTGCACGCGCGCTGCCTCGTGCTCGACAACGGCGAGACGCGCATCGCCATCGTCCTGTGCGACCTGGTCGGCATCGCGAAGGAATTGTGCGACGCGACGCGCGCGCGCATCCACGCAGAGAACTCGATCCCGGAGGAGAACATCCTCATCGCCGCGACACACACGCACTCGGCCACCAGCGCGCTGGGCACGAACCGATTCGCCCTTCACCAGGAACTCGATGAATATCAGCAATTCGTCGTGCGCCGCATCGCCGACGGCGTGCGCCGCGCGGTGAACAATCTCGCGCCCGCGCGCATCGGCTGGGCGACGGGCCAGGAGCCGGACCAGGTGTTCAACCGGCGCTGGTTCATGAAGCCCGGCATCGTGCCGGTGAATCCATTCGGCGGGACGAATGATCTCGTGAAAATGAACCCACCGCGCGCGAGCAAGGACCTCGTAAGACCCGCCGGCCCGACCGATCCGGAGATTTGCCTGATCGCGCTGCAAACACCCGAAGGCCGGCCACTCGCGTTGCTCGCCAACTACTCGCTCCATTACGTCGGCGGCGTCCGCAGCGCAGACATCTCGGCGGATTATTTCGCTGTGTTCTGCGACCGCATCCAGCAACTGCTCGGTGCCGACCGGCAGGACCCGCCGTTTGTCGCGATCCTGAGCAACGGCACCGCCGGCGACATCAACAACATCGACTTCAGCAAGCCCGCCGAGCGCAAACCGCCGTACGAAAAGATGCACGAAGTGGCCGACGACGTGGCGCAGGCGGCGTTGACGGCTTACAAGACGATCGAGTTCCACGACTGGGTGCCCTTGGCCGGGCAGATGCGCTGGCTCGAACTCGGCGCGCGCCATCCGACGCCGGAGCAATTGGAGCGCGCGAAGCACCTGGTCGCGCGCTCCGCCGCCATCACCAAGGCGCGCGCGAAGCCGCTCGATGAAATCTACGCCGAGCGCACGCTGCGCATGAACGATTACCCGCCGACCCTGTCGATTCCACTCCAGGCGCTGCGCATCGGCGACGTCGGCATCTCGGGCATCCCGAACGAGGTGTTCTGCGAGATCGGGCTGGAGTTGAAGCGGCGCAGTCCGTTCAAGCCGAGCTTCACCATCGAAATCGCCAACGGCTACTACGGCTATCTGCCCACGCCGGCGTAGCACAAGCTCGGCGGCTACGAAACGTGGCTGGGCACCAACCGCCTTGAAGTCGATGCCTCGACGAAGATGGTGGAGGCGATCCTCAAGATGTGGAGCGAGTTGAAGAGCGAGTTCTAGCCGCCCGCCTCACGCTTTTTTCTTCGCCTTCCCTTTGCCTTTGCCTTTCGCGTCCGGCTGCGCGCTCGGCTTCTCGCCGAAGTTTTCGAGGACGGTGGCTTGGAGGCGCGGCACATATTCGTTGGCGCGCGCGACCGCCTTCGGGTCCCTCGTTGGCATCGTCTTGACGAATTCCTTCAAGCTCGCCGCCTTCGGCCCGAGCGCGTCGATGACGTTCATCGCGGCAATGCCGGCGTAGGCGCCGGTCTTCGTCGGGTCGGCGCACTCCTTGAGCGTGCTGAGGACGGCCGGCAAATCAGCGTCGCTGCCATGCTTGCCCAGCGCCTCGGCAGCGGCGATGCGGACGCTGGGAGACGAATCGTTGAGCGCGCCGGAAAGCTCGGCCTTTGACGCATCGACGGCGCTCTGGCCGCGCATCAAGATTCCCATCGCGCCCCAGTAACGCACGCCGCTGTCGTCATCCTTGAGGAACTTCTTCAGTTCGGGCAGCGCTTCCGGTTTGAGCAGCGTCGCCAGTTCCGCCGCGGCCATCACGCGCTTGAACGGATACGCCGTGTCGTCCCGCAACGCATCGCGCGGCGCTTGATCGCCGGAGCGCGCGTGGATTTCCGCTTCAGTCAGGAAACCTGTGTCGCGAATTTTCACCGCGAGGTCCTGTTGCGCCTGGCGAAGTTTCTTCAACACGGCTTGGTGCTCCGGCGAGTTGGCGAGGTTGCGCACTTCATCAGGATCGGTTTGCAGGTCGTAAAGTTCCTCGGGCGCCTTGGGTGTTTTCCAGAAGCCGGATTGCGCCTCGTTGAGCTTGCCTTCATCGAAGAGCTTTCGCCACACGGCGGTCGTGGGGGTTTGAAACTGATAGCCGACGTGCTGCCCTTGCGAGAGGTGCGGCATGTAGTTGCGCAGGTAAACGTAGCGGCCATCGGTCCCGCTCCGCACGCAGTCGATGCGCTCGTCCATCCGCCCGCGGAATCCGTAGATGAACGGCTGCGGCCGCTCGATGAACTTGCCGAGGAATGCGTGGCCCTGCATCCACCCGGGCGGCTTCACGCCCACGAGGCTGCACATCGTCGGCGCGAAATCGACGAAGCTCACGAGCCGGTCGGACTTGCCGCCGGGTTTGTATTCGGGCGGGCGCAGGTCCTTGAACTTCTCCGGGATGTAAACCACCAGCGGCACGTGCAGGCCCGAATCGCACGGCCAGCGTTTGTTGCGCGGCATCCCCGAGCCGTGGTCGGCCCAGTAGAAAACGATCGTGTCCTCGGTGAGGCCGGCGTCGTCGAGTTCCTTCAGCCGCTCGCCCGCGACGGCATCGACCTCGCTGACGATGTCGTAATACTGTGCCCAATCCTCGCGCACCTCGCGCGTGTCGGGATGATACGCGGGCACGCGAACCTTCGCCGGGTCGTGAATCCACGTGTGCGGGCGGACGCGGATTTTGCTCTCGTGACTCTTTTCGTCGTTGAACACCGCGAAGAACGGCTGGCCGGGCGAACGATTTTTCCAATGCGCCTTGTTCGAGGATTCGTTCCAGACCTCGCCGGGCTTCGCGAGGTTGTAGTCCTCCTTGGTGTGGTTGCTGCAATAGTAGCCGGCCTCGCGCAGCAGTTGCGGATACATCTTCGTGCCGGCCGGCATCGGCACGAGCGAGCGCATGTGCTCGGCGCCGAGGCTCGGCGGGAACATCCCCGAGATGATCGTCGTCCGCGCCGGCGCGCACACGGGCGCGCACGACCACGCGTGCGTGTAGAGCATCCCCTTGGCGGCGAGCTTGTCCACGTTCGGCGTCGTGGCGAATTTGTCACCGTAGCAACCCATGTGCGGACCGTGGTCCTCGCTGCTGATCCAGAGAATGTTCGGGCGCGGTTGCGTTGCGGCATTTGCCGACGCGACGGAGACGACAACGGCGAGCAGGAAGGCGAAGAATGGTTTCATGGTTTTGCCACAGGTTGAACGACAGCAGCTTGGCCTCAGACGCGAACGGCGAGCAATTGGTTTCTGGAGTGACAGGCCAGCGGCCCGCGCTAACCTTTCCGGCATGAAACCCCGTTCGCTGATCTTCGCGCTCATCGCCACCGTCGTTTCCGCAGTTGCCGCTGAAAAGCGCGATGTGAACTACGACGAGTCCAAGGTGAACATGGCGCCGCTGCCCGATCCGCTCGTGTTGAACAACGGCAAGCGCGTCACCGACGCGAAGACGTGGACGAAGCAACGAAGACCGGAGCTGTTGGAACTTTTCCAGTCCCATGTTTACGGCCGCAGTCCCGGCAAGCCACGGGAGATGAAGTTCGAGGAAAGTAGCCTTGATCACGTGGCGCTCGACGGCCTCGCCACGCGCAAGGAGATCACGGTTTATTTCACGGGCAAGAAGGACGGCCCGAAAATGACAATCCTGCTCTACGTGCCAAACGCGGCGAAGAAGCCGGTGCCTGCGTTCGTCGGCCTGAACTTCATGGGCAACCACACTGTGGACTCCGATCCCGCCATCACGCTCGCGACCGCATGGATGCGCGACAACAAGGAGGCTGGCGTGGTCAACAACCGATCCTCGGAAAAATTGCGCGGCTTCCAGGCGTCACGCTGGCAGATCGAGAAAGTCATCAAGCGCGGCTACGCGACGGCGACCATTTACTACGGCGACATCGAACCCGACCACGCCGAGGGCTGGAAGACCGGCCTGCGCGCCGCGCTCAGCAAGGACGGCGCGAACACGCAACGGAAGCCCGACGACTGGGGAGCCATCGGCGCGTGGACCTGGGGCCTGAGCCGCGCGCTCGACTACCTTGAGACCGACAAGGACATCAACGCCAAACAGGTCACCGTGCACGGCCATTCGCGGCTCGGCAAGACTTCGCTTTGGGCGGGCGCGACGGACGAGCGTTTCGCCATCGTCATCTCGAATGACTCCGGCGAAGCCGGCGCGGCGCTCACTCGCCGCAACTTCGGCGAAACCACCGCCATCATCACCAAGGCGTTCCCGCACTGGTTCTGCCCGCGCTACACGACCTACGCGAGCAACGCTCCCGCGCTGCCGGTGGACCAGCACGAACTCGTCGCGCTCATGGCACCACGGCCCGTTTACATCGCCAGCGCGACCGAGGACCAGTGGGCCGACCCGCGCGGGGAATTCCTCTCCGGAAGAAGTGCCGAGCCAGTTTACGCGCTATTCAAGAAAGCCGGCCTCGGCGTTGCGGAGCAGCCGAAGCCCGATCATCCCGTCGGCGATTTCATCGGCTACCACCTCCGCACCGGCAAACACGACATCACCGACTTCGACTGGGAGCAGTATCTGAACTTCGCCGACCGGCACTTCAAGAAAAAGTAGCAGCCGACGTAAGGAGGCTCACTCATTTCCGTACAGTTGGAGCCTCGTCACCTCGGCTGCTACCTGAGGGACTACTTCCCCGCCGCCCACTTCACCGCGTTGTCGAGCAGGAGCTTGAACTCCGGGAGGTCGTGAGCCTTCTCGTCATGACCCAGCGCGATGCCGGCGATGCGCGCTTTCGGATGCTTCACAAGGAACACGCTCGGATGCGGGTGCTGGAATTTGAGGCTCGGTGAAGTCTCCGCGAGCACATCGATCGGCGTGCCCGCGGGATCGGGCGTCATGTAGTAAAGCTCGTCGGTGATTGCGAAGCTCTTCGTCACGCCTTTCGTGAGCGGATGATCCTTGAGCACGTTCACCTTGAACTCGCCGAGCTTATCGTGGCCGCGCGAGCCGCCGCCGACGAGTTGGAGGTTGTATTCCGGCCAGTCCTTGAAGTTGTACCAGATGCCCGCGTGCAGGAGCACGAGGCCCTTGCCGGCGTTGACGAAATCGAAGAGGGCCTTCCGCAACTCCGGCGTCGCCCACTCGGCGCGGTTCACGCTGAGCACCGCCACGTCCACGTTTTTCAACTCGCGCACGGTGTCCTCGGGACTCTCGGTGTAATTCACGCTGTGTCCCGCGGCCTTCAATATCGCGACGTCGGCGAGGTTGAAGAATTTGTTGAAGTCATGCGAACTGCCGCCGCCCACGAGCAACACTTTCAGACCCTTGCCCCATGTCATCGGGCCGACCGACGGAATCTTCACCGGTGCAAGGGAAGCCACCTGCACAGGCGCATTCTTCTTTTTGCCCGCCTTCTTCGGCGCGGGATTGTTCGCGGCAGGCACACCACCGGCCACCGCCGGAGCACCGGACGGAAGCGGATCGCTGCTCAAATCCGCCGTCACAGCGACGGTCGTCGCTGCGACGCCGTTGTCGAAGCCTTCGAACATGAGCTTCTCGATGACGCCCGAACCTTTGAGTGTGCGGCTCGCAAAGCGCACCTGGCCGCGCTCGGCGATGCCCTTCGCGAGCTTCGAGCCGGGCACCTCCACTTCGCGGATGTAATCGGCGAACTCCTCGCCGTTCTTGAAAAGCAGCTCTTCCTTCGCGCCGCCCACGTAATGAACCGTGACTTTCATCGCGCGCAAGTCCGGGCCGCCGTGCGGATGCCCCCAGCCGGCGACGTTGCCGAGGAAATGCAACTGCTTCGCGGCGACGCCGACGTGCGCCTCGACTTCCTTCGGCATCGCGGTGCGCGAATACGATTTCTCCGCTCCGCCCTTGAGCACCATCAGGTTTTTCCCGCTCGGCGATTTCGCCGGGTCCACGATTTTGAACGGCACGCCGAACACGTTCACGATGCCGTATTTCGCCAGTGGCAACGAACCCTGGCCAGCGTCAGGCCCGGCGTAGAGGCCCGCGCGCGAATCAGCCGTGAACGCCGCCGCGAGGTCCACGATCCGGAAGCGCGCGTAGTCGGCGCAGATGAACGCGAGGATGTCGCGCAAACCGTCGGCGCCGAGCGCCTCGAAGCCCTCGGGCATGAGCGAGCGGCCGGTGTTGCGGCGCGCGGCGATGTTCGCCTTGAGGATTTCCTTTTCGCCGGCGGCGTTGCGCAATGCGACCATCGTCGGATTCTCTCGTGCGATGACGCCGTCATAAGTTTCACCGTCCTTCGTCTCGATGCTGATGGCGACGAAGCTGAAATCCACTTCCTTGTTCGGATCGAGGATGTGGCCGAGCAACTCCGCCGGCCCGTGCGCGCCCATGCCGGTGAGCGGCGGGCCGACGAGATTGCCGAGCGTGCCGAGTTGGTGGCACGTGGCGCAGTTGGCGGTATAAAGCTCCTTGCCGCGCGCCGCGTTGCCGGGCTTCTCGACCTCGGGCGTGAACTTCGCGATGAGCGCGGCCTTCTCCTTGGCTTCGGGCCCGCGGAGCTTGTCCATGATGCCGTTCGCGCGCTTGGCAACGGTTGCGTTTGGATGCAGGCGGAGGCGATGAACATTCGCGGGGCCGAGGAGCGACGGCTCAACCGCGCCGCTGTCGAGTGCGTCGAGCAACGCGGAACTCCACGAAGCGCGCTTGAGCAACTGATCGAGCGCGATGGACTGCGGCTCGGCGGGCAATTGCGGCAACGCCTTCACGAGCGCGACGCCGAGATTGTCATCAGGCAATGCGCCGATGGCTTCAACGATTCGGCGCTGCAACGCGGGCGAAGCGCCGCTGCCCAGAATCTTCGTCACGGCGGGAACGACCTCGGGATTCGTCGAGCGCACGCCGAGCAGCGTCGCGGCGATATCGGCGCGGGCGTTGTCGTCAGTGGCTTTGTCGGAAAGTTTCACCGTGATTCCGGCGACTCCGCGCTTCACATCTGCCGCGAGCGCGCCGCCTTTATCCCAGCGCACGGTTAGCGGCAACGCGGCTGCGGCGACGCTGGCGTTCGGCGATGCGAGCAACTTCTGCAACGCGCCCTGGAGCGCCGAACCCCAGTTCGGCGCAGCGCCGGACGACGACGAGAGCGAACTGAGCAGGGCCCACTTCAGTGAGTCCTGCGACGCGGGTTTGTCCGCAAGCGCGACAACTAGGCGCGCGGAATCCTCGGCGTTGCCGCCGTCGACAATCAGGCGCGTCAGTTGCGCCACGAGCGGAGCGAGCGCTTGAGAATCGTGAGCCTCGAACGCCGCATCGAAGAAGAGCACCGGCAGTTTCGCCGCAACCGTCATGAACGCGGCCTTGAGGTAAGGGTCTTCAAGCGTGGGATAAATCGCTACAAGCGCCTTCGCGGTCGCGGCATCGATGTCGAGAGCGGAAAGTGTCTTCAGGGCTTCGAGGCGGACTTGGAGATTTCCGTCGCTGGCGAGTTTGATGGCGATGGCGCGCGTATTGGCTTTCGCCTCCGCCGCGGCCATCATCGCGTTCTTGCGGACGGCTTCGTTCGGATCACCAGCCGCGGTGCTGACGGTCTGGTCATCGAGCTTGCCGATGCGCGCCATCGCCCACAACGCGGCGACACGCGCCTGCGCAGGCTTCTGTGAAGCGGCGAGCGACTTGAGCGCGCCCGTGTCGGCCTTGCCGGATTCAGCGATCAGGCGAACGGCGTTCATGCGCACATGCTGGTTGGCGCTTTCGAGCGCCCTCACCAAATCGCCCGCAGAAGCTTTCGCCAGGTTCGGCACTTCGAGTTTCTTCGCATCCTTGTGGTCCACGCGCCAGATGCGGCCGTAGTAATGGTCGCGGTCGGGACGGATGGCGGCGTTGTGCGGGCCGTGCTTGGGACCGCGAGTGTCGTTGTGGATGACGGCCTGGTTGCAGAAGTCCACGACGTAGAGCGCGCCGTCCGGGCCGACGCGGACCTCGATGGGGCGGAACCAAAGATTCTTCCCGGCGATGAATTCGGTGTTCTCGCGTCCGGCCTCGCGACGCGCGGCGTAGGAGACGCCGTCGGGATTCACGAGTTGATGGTGGACGATGTTGATGGTCGGCTCGGTGCAGAAGTAGGCGTAGTTCCATTTCGCCGGCCACGTGCCGCCGTCGTAGATGACCGCGCCTGCCGCGGCGGTGAATTTGCCGACCCAGTCGATCTGCACGTAGGGCAACTGGTCGTGGGCGATCGCGGGAAACACATCGAGGCTCTTGCTCACGATGCGGAAGCTGGTGAGGCCGCGCACGCCGGCGCGCGCGAGCTGGTTCTCGCTCATTACGGTGTGCATGAGGAGGTCGCCGCTGGTGGGTTGCGTCCAAAAAACTTCGTTGTCCCAGGAAATCTGGAGGCCCCACGTGTTGCCACCCTTGGAGGAAAACTGCTCGAACGCGGAGCCGTTGGGCTTGAAGCGCACGACGCCGGAGCCGATGCCGCCGAAATGTTTCGCACCGTCACCGCTCGTCACGTCGGGCGAACTGCTGTAGCCGTGCGTCGCGTAAATCCAGCCGTCAAAACCCCAGCGCAGGTTGTTGATGACCGCGTGCGTGTCGCGGTCGCCGAGGTTGGAGTAAAGCAGTTCGGCCTTGTCGCACACGCCATCGCCATTCGAGTCGCGCAGAAGCCAGATGTGCGGCGCGGCGCTCGCGATGACGCCGTCCTTGTAGAGCACGAAGCTACTAACGCGTTCGAGACCGCCGGGCACGCCATGCGCGAAGTCGGCGAAGATTTGTTTTTTGTCCATCACGCCGTCGCCGTCGGTGTCGGTGAGGATGCTGATCCGGTCGTAGGCGGGGCGGTCGTAATTTTTCCCGTCATCGGTGAGCTTGTTGTCCTTCTGCCAGCGCTGGACGTAGTCGGTGCCGGGATTGACCGAGCGGCCGTCGGGATACTCGGGCGTCTCGCAGACCCACATCCGGCCCGCCGCGTCCCAGTCGATGTTCATCACCTTGTTGATGAGCGGTTCGCTGGCGACGAGGGATATGTTGAACTCGGGATGCACTGAGAGAGTGGCGGGCAAATCCTTTGGCGACGGCGTTCCGCCTTCGGAATAACGCAGCGAGGCGAGTTCAGTCTTCGTGCAAAATTCATCCACATTCGCGCGCTTGCCCGCCCACGCGATGCCGCGCAGCAGCACGGCGCGGAAGTGAGGCTTGGAGAAGTTCGCGTAGGTGTGGCCGGGGATGTGGGCGAAGGCGCGGTAGTTGTCCTTCTCGTACGTCCAGATTTGCGGCGCGACGTCATAGACCGTGATCTTGCCCTTCTGCGGCTGTCCGCGCTGGTCCTGCTTCTTGGCGGACGACGTATTCGGGGTGTAGGCGGCGGCGAGCACGTGCACGTCGGGCGACATGTCGAGGTCGTAATAAATCTCGTCGTTCATGTCGTAGTTGCCCGCTTCGCTCGTGATCGGATGCGTGCGGTCCACGTAGTAGAGCGACATCGGGCCTTCGAGCCATTTGGTCTGACCCCAAATCCACGTCCCGCCGATGATGGACTTGAGATAGGCCGCGCCGTCAGAAGAACTTCTCTGCGCCACGTTCGCCGCGTGGATCGTCACGATGCCGCCGCCGCGCTTGAGGAACGCTTCGAGCGCCGGTCGGTTGGCTGCGGGAATCTCTCCACCCTCCTGCGAATGGAGGATGAGCACGTCGGTCTTGGCGAGCTGGTCGGCCGTCGGGAAATCCATCGCGCCCTCGACCTTGCAGCCGCGCTCGTTGAGCAGCTTGGTCCAGTCACGGAGAAACTGCTCATGCTCGTGTGCGCCCGGCGGATGGGTCTTCTTGCCGCCGCGAATGAACACGCGCAACGGCTCGGCAGCCGTGGCGGTGAGCGCCGTGGACAGGACAGCGAACGCGAGGAGCAGGGTGAACTTTGATTTCATGGTTCGCGAGAGTTTAACAACAGCCGGCCGCGCGGCGACAACTGTTCTTGTGCAGCGGGGTGGTGCGCATCCACTCCGCGTCTGGCATTCGGGCTACTTGGCCTTCGCCTTTTTCTTGTCGGCCTTCTTTTCACCCTTGTCGAGCGGCCACGGGAGGACGCCCACGCGCTTCGCCCACGCGTCCCATTGCGCGGCCATCGTCTTCACGCGATTGGGTTGTTGCGCGGCGAGGTCGTGCAACTCGGTGCGGTCGGCTTCCATGTCATAAAGTTCCCAGCCACCGGGATGCTTGGAGACGAGCTTCCATTTGCCGTCGCGAAGGGCGCGGTTGCCTTCGTGCTCCCAGAAGATCGGCTGCGGGCCGTTCAACGATTTCCCGTCGAACGCCGGGCGCAGGCTCACGCCTTCCATCGACTGGATCTTCTCGCCGTTGAACTCGCGCGGGTACTTTGCGCCCGCTAGATCGACGCATGTCGCCATGAGATCGATCAAGTGGCCGGGCTGCGTTTCGAGCCGACCGCGGCGCGCGGCCGGAATGCCGGCCGGCCAGTGTGCGATGAGCGGCGTGCTGATGCCGCCCTCGTGCTCCCAATGCTTGTAGAGGCGAAAGGGCGTGTTGCTCACGTTTGCCCACGCTTCGCCGTAAGCGATGTAGGTGTCCTCGGCGCCAGGCATGACGGCGATTCCCTGCCGGACGGCGCGACCGTCGCGAAGTTGTTTGGGTATCACGTCCTGGCGCAATCCATCAGCCGCGATCGGCGGAAAAGTTTTTGCGTTGTTCTCGCCGGTCTTTGGACCGCGCCCGATGTTTTCCGCGCAACCGCCGTTGTCCTGGAGGAAGAAAATCAGCGTGTTGTCGAACTGGCCGTTCTGTTTCAGCGCCGCCACGAACCGGCCGATGCCCTGGTCCATGCAATCAATCATCGCGGCGTAGGTCTCCATGCAGCGCGCTTCCCACTGTTTGTTGGCGACGTTGCTCCAGTCGCCAAACGTGGGCGAGAGCTGCCAGTTGGGATCGATCAGTCCGAGTTTCTTCGCCCGCTCAAAGCGCGCATGGCGGACCGCGTCGTAGCCGAGGTCGTATTTGCCCTTGTACTTCGCAATGTCGCTCTCCGTCGCGTGCATCGGCCAGTGCGCGGCGGTGTAAGCGACATAGAGAAAAAACGGCTGGCCCGCGCGGGCGCGTTGATGGTCGGACACGAACCGCACGGCGTGGTCCGTGATCGCGTCCGTGTAATAGTAGCGCGCCAGCTTGTAATCCGGGTCGGCGAGGGGCGAGATCGCCGAGTTGTCGCGCGTGAGCGTGCCGGGATCGTAGTAGCTGCCCGCGCCGACGATCGTGCCGTAGAAGCGGTCGAAGCCGCGCTGCAACGGCCAGTTGTGTTTCGGGCCTTCGGGCATGATGTCCTTCGCGACGTGCCATTTGCCGACGGCGTAAGTGCCGTAGCCCGCCGGCTTGAGTGCTTCGGCAATGGTGACGGCGCGTTTGCTCAAGTCGCCGGCGTACGCGTCGCCGACCTTCTTGCTGAACGCATCGGTCATGTGCCCGATGCCTGCCTGGTGCGAGTAAAGGCCAGTGAGCAGCGACGCGCGCGTGGGGCAGCAGCGCGCGGTGTTGTAGAACTGCGTGAAGCGCAAACCATCGTGCGCGAGTGCGTCGAGATTCGGCGTGTTGATCTCGCCGCCGAAACAGCCGAGGTCCGACCAGCCCATGTCGTCGGAGAGGATGATGACAATGTTCGGCTTCGGCGCGGCGCCTGCGGCGAAGCCCAGGAAAATGGCAGACAGCAAATGGCAGACGCCAAAGCGCTCAGCGAAGGAGCGCTTCGGCAGTTTGAGCCTGGTCTTTGAAAAGGGAATCTCCGGTCGGGCGTTGAGACTTGAACGCGAAGCTTTCATGGATTTGTCGCGCGACTATGCGGCCAACCTCGCCGGACGCCAACGATTCAAATCCACACGCGCCCCGGGGAATCCTCTCGCGGTCAGGCGACGATCCCTTTGACCAGATTCCCGCCGACGCCCGTCAGCCGCACGTCGAGGCCCTGGAATTTCACCGTGAGCCGTTTGTGGTCGATGCCCAGCAGGTGGAGCATCGTCGTGTGCAGATCGTGAACGTGGACGACGTCCTCGACGGCGCGGTAGCCGAGTTCATCGGTGGCTCCATAGGTGCCGGGCTTCACGCCGCCGCCGGCGAGGAATACGCTGAACGCGAGGATGTGATGGTCGCGCCCCGTGCCCTGGCCCATTGGCGTGCGGCCGAATTCACCGCCCCACAGGATGAGCGTGTCATCGAGCAGCCCACGTTGCTTGAGGTCCTTGATGAGCGCGGCCACGGGCTGGTCGGTGTCGAGCGCGGCGGCCTTCATGCCGTCTTCGATGCCGGTATGATGGTCCCACGCGCGGTGATAAAGTTGGATCATCCGCACACCGCGCTCGGCGAGGCGGCGCGCGAGCAGGCAGTTCGAGGCGAAGCTGCCGTCGCCCGGTTGCTTCACGCCGTAATTCTCAAGCGTCTCCTTCGGCTCCTTGCTCATGTCGGTGAGGTCGGGCACAGAGCTCTGCATCTTGAACGCGAGTTCATACTGTGCGATGCGCGTGGCGATCTCAGGATCGACACGCTCCTCGGCGAGCAGGCCGTTGAGCCGTTTGATTTCCTCGACCACCTGCCGCTGCGTGCTCTGGCAGACGCCGTCAGGGTTGCCGAGGTAATGCACCGCGTCGCCCTTGGACTGGAACTGGATGCCTTGAAACTTGCTCGGCAGGATGCCGCTCGACCATTGCCGCGCCGACACGGGCTGCTGGCCGGTTTTGCCCGCCGAGGTCATCACCACGAAGCCGGGCAGTTCGTCCGTCTCCGCGCCGAGTCCGTAGAGCAGCCACGAACCCATGCTCGGCCGGCCCTTGATGATTGAGCCGGTGTTCATGAACGCGTGCGCGGTGTCGTGGTTGATCTGCTCCGTTTGCAGCGAGCGGATGACACACAGTTCGTCAGCAATGCCTGCGAGGTGCGGAAAAAGGTCGGATAATTCGACGCCGTTCGTGCCGTGCTTCTGAAATTCCACGAACGGGCCGCGCGCCTTGAGCACCGCGTTCTGCAATTGCGCGAGCTGCTGCCCCTTGGTGAACGATTCCGGGAACGGCTGCCCGTCGAGCTTCTTCAGTTCCGGCTTCCAATCGAGCGTCTCCAGATGCGACGGCCCGCCGGCCATGCAGAGGTGGATGACGCGCTTCGCCTTCACGGGAAAATGCGGCGTGCGGATGGCGCCAGGATAACCGGCCGCCTGCGCGCTGCCGATGAGTTTCGGATCAAGCAGCGACGCAAGCGCGATGCCGCCGAGGCCGTAGGCGGATTGTTTAAGAAAGGCGCGGCGGTTGACGCTCAGCGCAAAGGCTTGGGGGTCGAAAGAAGTCTTCATCGGGAGAATTTTAGTATCGGGTGATCGTCTCGTGCAGGTTCAACACCACGCGGCACACGTTGGCCCACGCGGCGAGTTCGACGGCGTTCTGCGCCGGTGCGGGTGCGAGGCCGATGTGGTCCAGCTTCTCCGCATCGGCCTGGTTCCCGCGGAACTGCTCGCGTTGCACGGCGAGAAATTGTTTCAACGACTCTGCCTCCTTCGCCTTCGGCGCGCGAGCTAGAGCGAGTTGGTAGGCAAGTTCGAGTCGCGCGGCGTCGGACTTCGCGGGGCTGGCGAGC
>DATDFH010000093.1:0-12370 GCA_036522715.1 Verrucomicrobiia bacterium | reverse complement strand
ACCGATGGTTTTGTTGATCTGAACGGTCGGGACGTTTGCCGGGAAAACGCCCGGCTCCTTCCCGTTGGCGCGATGGCTCCGTTCACCGGTGCTTGAGGCGGAGTCCGGGTCTGCGGCTGATGCCGTGATGAGCTGGCTGCGGCGGCGGGAGACGCGGACGAGCAGAAAGCTGATTGCAAGAACCGCCACGAAAATCACCCCGACGGCAGCCAGCAACTTTCCATGATCATCAAGAGCGCGTGAGCCGCCGTCGCTCGCCTGCGACACTGTGTCCTGGATCGCCCCTGCGTTTGTTCGGCTGACGCCGCTGGCCGCCTCACCGGACCCGGTTGGCGGCGCGTACGATTGAGTGGCCATCACCAGATCCTCCAATGTCTGGCGCGGCGGATTGTCGCTGTCGCTCGCATCTTCATGACGGAATCCGGGTTTGAACGAAAACGTCGCCAGAACTCCGGCCACCTCGTCTTTGTCAGCCGGCGTGATTCCAAGCAGATGAAATCGCATCACACCCTTGCGACCGAGGTGGCACACCACGGCTTCCGTGTTGGTGCCGGTGCCCTCCGACAGTTGCGTTGCCCATCTCAAAGCATGGCGGCTCTCGTCGTAAACGGGGTTTTCGGCGAAACCGGCGAACTGCGTCGCTAATTGGTCGCGCAGTTTCCGGCTCATCTCCGCAGCGTCGAGTTCCACGGGCGCGTCCGTCTCGCTGGCGCCGACGGCATCGTACTCGACAACACCGAACCACTCGCGGTGGCGGGATCGGATCACGGCCACCTCGCCGCTGGTGCAAGGGAGGCCGCGCGCCTGGAGGAATTTCTCCGCCCCGGTCGCGTCGGTCACCAGCCAGCCGGCGGGAATCCGCACGCCGGCCACGTAACCCAACGACACCGGGCCGGGTCCGCGCGCCCACACCACCTTGTCGCCGGTGATTTCGATGCGAGAGGAGTTGGTCGCGCTGCGTCCGGCAGGCGGCCGGTCCGGGGAAGGTTGCGCGGGTTTGGGCGCGCCGATGGCGACGGCCGCAGCACAGCCGATTGCCAAATGTACTCCCACGCCAACCAAACGTCGGGCCGGGAAACCACGATCAATAATCACAGCCGCACAGATTCGAAGATCGCGAACAAGCGGACAAGTTACGTTTGGCGGTGCGCAGTAGAGATTGGGTGACAGATCCGAGGCGTTCCTGTTCGCGGTGGCGGCGACTCCGCCGAATCGCCCGGAGCGACGTTATGTTCCGGGCGGATGGATGAAATCCCTTCGGAATTATATACGGCGAGCGCCGGCGACCGCGCCCGGCTGCTCTGCGTAAGAAGTGGGAAGCGCCCCTTTGCTACCACCCCGGGCTGCCTCCAGACTCCCTAAAACTGCGGACAACGTGTCGAGGTACAACAGTTAGGTCGTGTGGTCGAATTCTCAGTCATGTCCGCTCCCAGTCTCTGACGTCGCCCGGAACAACGCGAAATAATGGATGCGGCTCTGGCATCGCGACACTCCGCAACTGACTCGCGATCTGCGGCGCTCGCACGCGCAGCTTGGCCTTCAAATGTCCCCACTCGTAGAGCAACTGCCCGCGCGTTTCTGCAATCTGCCCGGTGAATCTCCGGCGTGAAATCTTGCTGGCATCGAAGTGGTAGCCGCGACTCTGCGCCTCGTCTGCAAGGCCGACGAGGAACGTGGCGATGGCGGCGGGCGGATCGGTCTGAGCCTGAAAGCGAGCAAGCTGCGGATGATGACGGTAACCCTTGGTAGCGCCAGAAATGACCTTTTGGGCGAGCAGCGCCTCTCTCCACGCGGCCACCAGACCTTTCGGATCGAGGTATCGCGGATGCAGTGTCCATAAGCGCATTGGATGTGATGAGTGAATACCGCCAACGACCCAGGCTCGACGTTCGTCTCCTTCTGCCAGGCTCTCGAAGCAATGCCTTAGCACTCAAATCAGCCTGATAATAGAGGGGTTTCCGCGGGTCGGCAAGAACGAATCGCGCGTAATCGGACACCACTCTTTCGTGCTCTTCAACTGCTTTCTGCTGGCAGATTTGCTGGCATTCCGATTCGACACGCACGCAAGCCTAAGCTGCTCCAAGTGTTAAAGACGAAGTCTCGGGAGCAATGCGCACTTCAAGGGGGGCGTGATTTTCTGCGCCTTTCTGAACGATATTTAATGTTTCGTTCATGCGCCTTTAATTCGCTTCTGTTTCCATATGCCGAAAGAATTCCCTGCTGTGCGCCTGCTGCTTGTTGAAGATGAAGCGAAAGTCGCCGCCCTCGTTGCCCGTGGGTTGCGCGCTGAGCGCTTTGCCGTCGACGTGGCCGACAATGGGAGCACGGGCTGGGCGATGGCGTCGGCGCACCCCTACGACTTGGTCATTCTCGACCTCATGCTGCCTGGACTGAATGGCACCGAGTTGCTCCGGCGGTTGCGGCAGCGAAACCCCGAGGTGCCTGTGCTGATTCTCACCGCCAAGGATGCCACTGAGGACAAAGTTGCCCACTTTGAGGCAGGTGCCGATGACTACCTCACCAAGCCGTTCGCCTTCGCGGAACTGATGGTCCGTGTGAAGGCCCTTTTGCGACGCGGGCCGGTGAGCCGCTCCAGTCTTCTACGGCTGGCCGACTTAGAACTGGACCGGCTTACTCAGCAAGTGCGGCGTGGTGGGCGGCGCATTGAACTCACCTCGAAAGAATACTCGCTCCTGGAATATTTCCTCACGCATTCGGGCCGCGTGCTCTCGCGCACCATGATCATCGAGCACGTGTGGGACGAAAGCTTCGAGGGATTGACGAACATCGTGGACGTTTACGTCCGCCACCTGCGTGCCAAGGTGGACGAGCCGTTCTCCACCAAGCTGATCCAGACGGTGCGTGGCGTCGGCTACCGCATCAGCGAGAACACCGAGGCATGAACCCGCGCTCGATCAGTTTTCAACTGACCGCTTGGTATGCGGGCTTGCTTAGCGCGGGATTCATCCTGTTCGGCACCGTTTCGTGGTTTGGCATCAAGCACCATTTGGAGAAGAACGTTCGTGAACTTCAGTTCAAGCGCGCCACGGTAATCGCGGAAACCCTGGTCGCCCGCATCGGGCAATTGGGTGAAGCCGACGTAATTCATGGAATCCGCGACATCTACGCGCCCGAGTTAAACAGCCGCTTCGTCCGCGTCACGCGGCCGGATGGTGGAGTGCTTTTTGTTTCGGGAGCGCCGGCGGAGCTCGCCTTCAACCCCGCGCTGGTGCCATCGGTCAGTCGCCCGGTGAAAGGCCGGTTCGCCCGGATCGAGCGCCTCGACGATGGGAGCGAAATGTTGCTCGCGACCGTGCCCGTTCCGGAAACAGCGGGAGGAGTTTGGGTGGTGGAAGTCGGCGCGCCGCTCGCTCCCGTGCGCGCGGTGCAGCGCGACTGTCTGCTGACGATGGTGCTGGCGTTTCCGCTGATGCTGCTCGTTGCACTGGGCGGCGGCCTGTTTCTGGCACGCCGCGCCTTTTCACCAGTTGAAAAGATCATCCGCGGCGCCGAGCAACTGACCTTTCACAATCTTGGCGGACGATTGCCAGTGCCGCAGACGGGCGATGAACTGGAGCGGCTCTCTGTCACGTTGAACCAGATGATTGCCCGGCTCGACGTCGCGTTTCAGCACAATCGCCGTTTTCTTGCTGATGCATCCCACGAACTGCGCACGCCGCTGACCATCATGCGCGGCGAATTGGAGTTGATGCTTGAACAGGCCGACGGCGCGCCCGAATTGCAGGAACGCATCGGCAGCGTGCTTGAGGAGGTCGCGCGGCTGTCGAAAATTGTGGAGGGCCTGTTCGCATTGTCGCGGCTCGATGCTGGAGAGGCGCAGTCCGAATGGGTGCGCGTGGACCTCGCGAAACTCGCCGCCACCACCGCCGACCAGATGGAACTGCTCGCGGAGGACAAGGGCATCGCCATCCATTGCGAATCCACCGGCGAAGTGATGGTCCACGGGGACGGCGGGCGATTGAAGCAGGTCATCGTGAACCTGCTCGACAACGCGATCAAATACACCCCATCCGGCGGCCGGGTGGTGGTTCGCACCAGCGCCCGCCACGGCACGGCCTTTCTTGACGTGGCGGACACGGGTGTCGGAATTCCTGCCGCGGCCATTCCCCATGTCTTCGACCGGTTCTTTCGCGTGGACGAGGCGCGTACGCGGGCCGAAGGCGGCGCGGGCATCGGTCTTTCCATCGTCAGGTCCATCGCCACTGCGCACGGTGGAAGCGTCTCTGTCGAGAGCGAAGAACGACGAGGCACCTGTTTTCACATCGAGCTGCCGCAACATCCCCCGAATACCGGCGAGTCCGGAGAGCGAGGGGCCTCCTCACCGGTTTCATGACAAAAAAGAAGTTCGCACCAGTTCTGTTCATCCTCGCTTCGACAATTTTGCTGGCGGGATGCACTTCGACTCCGCCCCTGGTGTTGTCGGAGCCGGTCGGCCCCGCTCCGCGCTCCGTTGTGGCGATGGAAAGGCGTGGCACCCTGGTGGTGTATTCGGATTGGGATCACTTCGCGACAGGCGACTCGGATCGATACTATCGCGAGGATTACACGCTCTATTGGCCGGACAGCACACGGACGCAGCGGGTGCAGAATCACATTGGATCACTGGATGAAGGCCCGGTGCTCCTGCGACTGCCGCCCGGAACCTATCGGGTGAAGACGCGCGCCGCGCGCTACGGCACGGTGATTGTGACGGTTGTCATTGAGGCGGAACGGACCACAGCCATCCGTCTCGACGGAACGATGCCTAAACGTGCCGCCGCTTCGGATGCATCCGAAGTCCGTCTCCCAAACGGTCAGGTTGTCGGTTGGAAGGCGTCGCGTTAGCAGGCTTTGCCTGCGATTTCTCTCCCTATGAATTCCCAATTTCCCACCCGCAGAGCGTTTGTAGCACTTGGTTGCCGAAGACACCGGGTGATGTTGGCCACCATGGTTTTGTTCGGCGCCGGGCTGAACATCTTGCTGAACACCTGCGTCAGCGCCGCGAACGACTCCGGCGCTTCACCAGCGGTCGTCGCCGTCGTGAAAGTGGCCCGGCAGGAACTCGCGCAAGACGTTGCGTTCGACGCGGAGTTGCAGCCGTTCGAGGAAATCGTATTGCACGCAAAGGTGACCGGCTACCTCGAAGCACTCAAAGTGGACGCGGGCGACCGCGTGAGCGCCGGGCAATTGATCGGCGCGCTGGAAGTCCCCGAGTTGAAGAGCGAACTGGAGCACGCGATGGCCGTCGAGCGGCGCACGCAGGCCGCTTACGACGAGGCGCACCTCGCGTTTGGACGGCTGACGAAGACGGCGGATACGCAGCGTGGCCTCATCGCCGGTCAGGATCTCGACACGGCGCGGGCGCGCGAGCTTTCCGCGGAAGCTGCGCGCGGGGAAGCACGGGCCAACGTGAAGAAGTTTGAGACGCTGCTTGCCTACACGCAAATCACCGCGCCCTTCGCGGGCGTGGTGACTAAACGTTACGTGAACGTCGGCGCGCTCATTCAGGCGGGGACCAGTACCGGCGCGATGCCGCTCGTGCGGCTGTCGCAGAACGACAAACTACGCGTGGTGTTCCCGGTCTCGATGTCTTTTGTCACGCGGGTCAAAGCGGGCGACCCGGCGGAAATTCGTGTGCCGTCCATCGGCAAGACGTTTGCCGTCACAGTGGCGCGGGTGACGCGCAAGGTTGAAACGGCCACGCGGACGATGGAGGCGGAGGTGGATTTGCCGAACCCCGACCTCGCGCTTGTGCCGGGCACCTACGCGACGGTCGTGGTGAAACTCGACCGGCGCGAAGCGGCATTGGTCACGCCGGTTGAAGCGGTGGCGCGCGACAAGACCGGCGCGTCCGTCTTCGTGGTGACGGCGGAGAAGAGAATCGAGCAGCGCGCTGTGAAAATTGGCGTTGAAACGCCGGCGCGCCTGGAAATCACCAGCGGCCTTGTCGAGGGTGACCTCGTGATGATTGGCAGCCGCACGCAAATCAAACCGGGCCAGATGGTCGAAGTGAAACTGATCGAACCACCCAAGGCCGATTGAACCATGAGTGCTTCCCTGACCTCCGAACAATGGGCTGAGCTCCAGCGCTTCGATACCTGCACGCTCGCCAACGCCATTGAAATGCTCGAAGTGCGACTGCGCAACGAGGGTTTCGCCGACTCGACCATTCGCAGCATTCTTCCGTGCCCCCAGCCGGTTGCCGGCAATGCTGTGACCGTTCGCATCCGCTGTTCCAGTCCGCCCATGCGCGGCGGCGCCTACGCCGACCGGACAGATTGGTGGAACTACATTTTGACCATTCCGGCGCCCCGCATTGTCGTGATCCAAGATGTGGACGAGTCGCCAGGCACCGGGTCTTTCCTCGGCGAGGTTCACGCCAGCATACTCAAAGCACTTGGCTGCGTCGCCGCCGTCACCAACGGCTCCGTGCGCGATGTGCCGGCCATTGAGGCGACGGGTTTCAAGCTCTTCGCCAATCACCTGTCAGTTTCGCACGCTTACGTCCACATCGTTGACTTCGGCGGAACCGTTGAAGTTGGTGGCCTGACGGTGCAGCCCGGTGACTACCTCCACGGGGATGTGCATGGGGTTCTCTCTCTGCCGAAGGAATTTGCCAACCAACTTCCTGGCATCGCGGCGAGCATCCAAAAGCGCGAACGCAAGGTGATCGAACTCTGCCAGTCGCCGGACTTCACATTGGAAAAACTCCGCACGGCCGTGAGAAGCATCTTCAATTAGCCTCACGCAAACTTCATGTCCCGCTTCGCCATCCGCTATCCCTACCTCATCGTCGTCATCTGCCTGATGACGGTGGTCGTCGGCGTCACGAGCCTGTTCCGGATGCCGGTGGATTTGTTCCCGGAAATCAAAATCCCCGTCGTCGTGGTCGCGACGTTCTACACCGGAATGCCGCCGGAGCAGATCGAGCAGGACCTCACCGCGCGCCTCGAACGTTTCCTGACGCTCGCGCCGGGCATTGACCACATGGAGTCGCGGTCGCTCCCGAGCGCGAGCTTGATCAAGATTTACTTCCAGCCTGGCGTGAATCCCGACACCGCTGTGAGCACCATCGGCAATCTTGCGATGGCCGAGTTGCGCCGCCTGCCGCCGGGCACGCTGCCGCCGGTCGTGCTCAAGTTCGACGCGTCGAGCCAGCCCGTGTGCCTCATCACGCTTAAGGGGGAAGGAATGAACGAGGCGCAACTTCGCGACACCGGCCACTACAAGGTGCGCACGCAGGTCGCCGTCGTGCCGGGCGCCGCACTGCCGCAGCCGTTCGGCGGGCGCTACCGGCAGATCATGGTTTATGTCGATCCGCTGAAGCTCGAAGCACACCAGTTGAGCGTGATGGATGTGGTGCGTTCGGTGAACGACGCGAACCTCATCCTTCCCGCCGGCGATGTGCGCATCGGGACGCTCGACTACAACATCTACGCGAACAGCCAGGTCGAAAACGTGGATGACATCAACCGCATCCCGCTCAAAACCGTCGGCCAATCCTCCGTGCTCGTCGGCGACGTCGCCGAAGCGAAGGACTCGTCGCAAATCCAATACAACATGGTGCGCGTGGACGGCCAACGTTCGGCCTACCAGCCCGTGCTAAAACAAGGCGGCGACGCCAACACCATCGCGGTCGTGGACGGCATTCGCGACCAGTTGAAGAAGCTCGTGGACGTGCCGAAGGAGCTCATTACACAGGTGGTATTCGACCAGTCCATCTTCGTAAAGAATGCGATCCGGAACCTCGTCAACGAAGGTGGCCTTGGCCTCATTCTTACGGGTCTGATGATCCTCGTGTTTCTCGGCAGCCTGCGCGCGACGGCCGCGGTGTTCCTCTCCATCCCTCTCTCGGCGCTGGCGGCCTTCATCGCCCTGGCGCTTGGAGGCGGCACGATCAACACGATGATCCTCGGCGGGCTCGCACTGGCGTTCTCGCGGCTGATCGACAATTCAGTCGTCGTCCTCGAAAACATTTTCCGCCACCTTGAACTCGGCGAATCACCCGAGGTCGCCGCAGAAAAGGGCGGGCGCGAAGTTGCGCTGCCGGTGCTGGCCGCGACGCTCACGACGGCTATCGTGTTTTTCCCGGTCATCTTTCTTTATGGCGCGAGTCGTTACCTTTTCGTGGCCCTTGCGCTGGCGGTTGTGCTGTCGTTGATCGCCTCCTACTTCGTGGCGATGACGGTCGTGCCGGTTTTCTGCGCGAATTTCATCAAGCGACCGCACGGCCACGGCGACGGCCACGCGGAAGAGAAGGGCTACAACGCGTGGTTTCACCGCCGGTTCATGGTGTTGCTCGATCGCTACGAAGGTTCGTTGAACTGGTCCCTGCCGCGCCCGCTCGCGACCGTGGTCGGTCTGACGGGCATTTTCGTCTTGAGCCTCGCCGCGTATCCGCTGATCGGCGTAGCGTATTTTCCGCGCACCGATCCGGGCCAATTTTTCGTCAATTTGAAGGCGCCGTCGGGCACACGGTTGGAGGTGACCGAGAAATACGTCGAGCAAGTCGAGCAAATCTGTCGCGACGAAGTAAAGGACGCCGACCGTGACCTCATCGTGTCGAACATCGGCATCACGCCGGACTTCTCTGCGATTTTCAATGCGAACACGGCGCAGCACACCGCGATCGTGCAAGTGAGCCTCAAGGCAAAACACCGCGTCGGCAGCTACGAATACATGGCGCGCGTGCGGCGGCGCATCGCGAAGGAAATGCCGCAGGTGAGCGCCTACTTCCAGTCCGGCGGTCTCGTGGACGCGGTGTTGAATCTCGGTCAACCCGCCCCCATTGACATCCAGGTTAGTGGTTCAAACCTCGAAGCCACGCACCGCACGGCCTCGGAGATTGCGAGCCAGGTGCGCGCGCTGCCCGGCGTGAGCGACGTGCTCATCCCGCAGGACATGGATTATCCGGCACTGCGCCTCGACCTAGACCGCAAGCGCATCGCCGAGCTCGGTCTCACCGCGAAGGAGGTCGTGCAGAACATCATCACCGCGCTGTTGAGCAACGGCCTTATCGCCCCGACGTTTTGGGCCGACCCGAAGAGTGGCAACGATTACTACCTCACTGTCCAGTATCCAGAAGGTTACATCAAAGACTTCAACGCCCTGCGAGCCATTCCGATTCGCGCCGCGGGGATGACGAAGGGAACGCGCCTCGACGCAGTCGCCACGATCCACCATATGACCGGGCCGACGGAGATCAGCCGCTACCAACTTCGCCGCGTCATCCACCTGTTCGTCGCGCCGGCGAAGGAAGACGTGGGCCGCGTCATGAAGGGCATCAACAAAATCCTCGCCGACACGAAGGTGCCCGAGGGCGCGAAGATCGACGTGCGTGGCAGCGTCGAGAGCATGAATTCGTCGTTCAAGACATTCGGACTGGGGCTGCTCCTGGCGGTTGTGCTCGTCTATTTGGTGCTCGTCGCGCAGTTCAAATCGTTCCTCGATCCGTTCCTGATCCTGCTCGCGGTGCCGACGGGACTGACCGGTGTGCTGCTGACGCTGTGGCTCACCGGAACAACGCTCAATGTCATGTCGCTGATGGGCGTGGTGATGATGGTTGGCATCGTCGTGTCGAACAGCATCCTGATCGTCGAATTCGCCCGCCGGCAGCGCGAGGACGGCCGCACGGTGCGCGAAGCGATTGTCAACGCGTGCCGCGTGCGTATGCGGCCGATCTTGATGACCTCGCTCGCCACGCTGATCGGCCTGCTGCCGCTGGCGCTGGCGCTGGGAACCGGCAGCGAAGCCTACGCGCCGCTGGCTCGTGCGATCATCGGCGGTTTAGCGGTGTCGGTGGTGCTCACGCTTTACATCGTGCCTGCCGCATATCTGCTCATCCACGGCCGCGACGAGAGACCGGCCGAACCGACGCCTGCACCCGTAACCGGGCCAAGCGCGACCGGAGGTCGTGAATGAAGCATACCCGACCCAAAACGGGCGCGACCATCTTCGCCCTGTTTCTGTTGTCCGCCATGCTCGCCACTGCTGGTGAGCCGAAGCCGCTCACTTTGAAGGAAGCCCGCGAGATCGCGCTGAAAAAGCATCCGAAGATCACAGTCGTCGAACTCAAGGCGCTCGCGGCCAGACAATCCGTTCGCGAAGCGCGGGCGGGGTTTCTCCCGAACCTTTCGCTCAATGCCGGCGTCGTCGGTGCGACGCATGACAGCACGCGCATCGTCGGCACCGGCCTCACGGTTTCGTCGGTGTTCGACCGCGCATCGGTTGGCGCGAGCTTCACGCAGTTGGTGACCGACTTCGGACGCACGGCGAACCTGACCGAGAGTTCCAAACTCCGCGCGCGCGCCGAGGAGCAAAACGTCGAGGCCACCCGCGCGCAGCTTTGGTTGCAGGTCGATGCCGCCTACCTCGGCGGCTTGCAGGCGCAGGCGGTGCGGCAAGTCGCCGTGGAGACGGTCAAGACACGGCAGTTGTTGCGCGATCAGGTGAGCGCGCTGGCCAGCAATCAACTCAAGTCCGAACTCGACGCCAGCTTCGCCGAAGTTGCCTTGCAGGAGGCCAGGCTTGCGCTGACTCGCGCCGATAACGATGTTCAATCCGCCCACGCCACGCTCGCCGCGCTGCTGGATTCGCGGGACGAGGAAGTTTATCAACTTGCCGAAGAGCCGATGCCCGGCGTGTTGTCCGGCACCTCCTCCGACATGGTGCGCGCCGCGTTGCGCGACCGGCCCGATCTTCAGCGTTTCCGGCTGGAGCGCGACAGTGCCGACAAGTTCGCGCGCGCCGAACGCGGACTGTCGTATCCCACCCTGAGCATCCAAGGCACCGCTGGCGTGATCCCCGAACGCGACTCGGCCCTGAATCAGGACTACGCCGCGGCGGGCGTCGTATTCAACTGGCCGCTCTACAGCGGCGGCGCCTACGCGGCGCGCCACGAAGCCGCCCGGCTCCGCGCCGAAGCCGCTGACGCGGCGCTCAAGGACGAGGAGAACAACGTCGTGCGCGACGTGCGCATTGCATGGCTCAATGCGAACAACGCCGGGGAACGCCTCGGCGTCGCGGAGAAACTTCTCGAACAAGCGCGCAAGAGCTACGTGCTGGCCGACGCACGCTACAAGGTCGGGAGCAGTTCCATCGTCGAATTGAGCCAGGCCCAAGTCAGCCAGACCTCAGCCGAAGTCACCTACGCGACCGCGCGCTTCGAGTATCTGCTGCGCCGGTCGATTCTCGAATACCAAGCTGGTGGTTCACATTACGCGTTGCAGACGAATTCAAAATGACAAGGCACATCTCACACTACTTGCTCGCTGGAAACCGAAAAGGCTGTTCCGTCGGCCTGTGCGCCGTGGTCGCTGCCGGTTCAATCTTCGCCGGCTGCGCCAGCGAACGCGTCGTGCTCGAAGCCGTCGGGCCTGCCTCAGTAGAGGCGCGTTGGGCCAATGGCCCAGGAAAGCTCGTAGTCTTCACCGAGCGCGAGCAATACTCATCTGCCGAAGTCACATACTCTCGCCACACTGGCTATCGCGTGCTCTCTCCTGACGGCAAGCTTGTCACCTATGTGCGAAACCAGACTGGTGGACACGACGAGGCACCCCAGGCCGTTTCCCTTCCCTCCGGTTCGTATGTTGTGGTCGGATTGGCACAAGGCTTGGGCATGGTGAAAGCACCCGTGCTCGTTCAAGCTTTGAAGACGACTGAGCTTCACCTTGAACCTGGCTGGAAGCCGAATGTCAACGGGCGCGAGCGCGATCTCGTCCGCCTGCCTAATGGTCAGATCGTCGGCTGGCGCGCGCCCGTCAAAAGTCCCATTCCGCTGGATGAGGCCAAGGCTCAACGTGCCGACGCCATTGTCCGGGTGAAACTGCTGCAGGCACCGGATGCGGTCGGCACACTGGCGTATTCACTTGTCGAAACCGTTTCGGTGATTCGTAACAACACCAGCCATTCCATCGCTGAAAAATTCACCGTCGGGTATCGCGACCTGCAACACGGCGTTCAACACGGCGTTTCAATCCTCTACCTCAAGCTGGCCAAGGGCGACAACGGTGTCGGCGAATGGAGGTTACTTGAAGACTGATCCTGTTCACGGATGAAGTCGGCACTCAACTGAGTAGAGTCCCAGCTTAAGAACTCTTCGAGGCGAGAGTCGATCGTCACCCGACACCTTCCGTCACAAACGACATCTTCGAGTCGGATAGTCGCGCATCTCCGGTTGCGTGGGCGGGTCAGCGTGAACCTCGGCAGTGCGTTCTCATCCCCGTCCTCCGCGCCCGCGATGCCCAAATGCGTCCCCGATGGCGTCGGTACAATTGGGACTGAACTTGATGGTTTGCACGAAGTCGAAGAGGCGTTCCAGCGCCTCGGCTGTCACTCAAGCCCCCTTCGATTGGGCCATTTCGATGTGTCG
>DATDFH010000092.1:0-4723 GCA_036522715.1 Verrucomicrobiia bacterium | reverse complement strand
GCGTCGAAAAAATCCGGCAACGGCGCCTGGCCAAGAATGTGGTCGGTGAGGAACTTGAGCGGCCACGGTTGCAGCGCCGCAAGCAGCGAGGACGTGACCGTGAGCGTGGGAATCAGCACGACGAACAGCCTTTGGCGCCGGGCGTAGGCGAGGAGTCGTCGCAGGTTCTGCATGTGCGTCGGGCGGTTCTCTAGCACATCCGCGGAGAGGGAACAATGCGGCGGGACGAAAAGCCATCGGCGTTTCGTCGTGAACAATCCCCGGTCATTGCACGATCACGCGATAAAAGCGCTTCGAGACGGGCGCGTTGGGGTCCATCACGCTCATGACGTTGCCGGTGCCGGTAAAGTTGGTCAGCGGTTGCCAGTTGGCGGGGTTGAACGAGTCGGTGAACTGGACGGAGTAGGACCGGTTCGATTGCGTGTCCAAAGAGAAGCCGGCCCCATCGCCAGCGAACACAAGGTTCGAAAAGGCGACCGACACAATCGAGACATTCGCCGGCAATGACGTGAAGGTGGCGCCCTCGTCGTCGGTGGCTTTCGCCGTCAGCGAATAGGCGCCGGCCGGCACGTTGCTCCAGATCAAGCTGTAGGGATTGTTGGTGGCTTCTCCGAGTTTGCTGGCGCCTTGGAAGAATTCCACCTTGCTGACGCTGCCGTCCGCATCGCTGGCGCTGGCCTGAATGGTCAAGTTGGTGAAGGGAACGAAGATCGCGCCGTTGGCGGGGCTGGTGATTACCGCGCCCGGCAGGAAATTTCCGCCCGTGAGCGTCGCGGCTTGCAGCGTGACGTTGCCGTAGAAGCCGTCGTACTGACGGTCGGCAATCCAGCGGACGGTCAGCGTCTGCCCGGCCGATGCCGCCGCGTAATTGAGCGAATACGCTACATGGGCATCGTTGTAGAGATTGGACACTGACGTGTCCGTGAACGCCGGCGCGCTGAAGTCACCGAGGAAGGCCTGGAAGCTTCCCCTCGCACCGGAGAGGCCGGCGTAAATCTTGAGCGTCCGCAGGTTCGTATCCGCCGGCACGGTGAGCACAAACCCGTTGGTGACGCCATAAATGAAGGCCGCCTCGGTCGAATCGGCCGTCGGCGTGGGCGTGCCGTCGGACCAACTGGTCGTGAGGACGCTGTTGGTTTGTCGCTGGAGGGCATTGGTGCCCACCTTGGTGAAATTGGGGATCACCGGCACGACACCCGCCTTGTGATTGGAGTTGCTCGCGCCCTCGAAGCCCCAATGCCGCCAGTCTTTCGTTCCTTCCGCGGTCAGATCCACGTACGTCGTGAAGAAGTCCGAGCTTCCCGCCAACGAGCCGCCCGTGCCGTTGACGAAAACTTCCACGGGCGCAGAGACCGAGCTGGCGCCGTTGTTGTCGGTGACCCTTGCGGTGAGCACATGGTTGCCGGCGGGGGCGTTGGGCCAATTGAGATCGTACGGACTGTTCGTCACCTCGCCCAATTTGTTCGTGCCGCGGAAGAACTCGACTTTGCTGACCGCGCCGTCGAAGTCGGTCGCCGTTGCGCTGATGGTGATGTTTGCGGGAGCGGTGAAAAGCTGGTTTTTGACCGGACTGACGATCTCGGCATAGGGCGGGTTGTTCGAGCCGGCGGCGCTTAGGGCGGCGGCCTGGAGCGAGACGCTCGCCGTGAAGGGAACGCCATTTGAGATCGATGTGTCCAAGGTCCACTTGACCGTGAGCGTCTGGCCGGGTGAAGCGGCCGCAAAATTCACGGCATAAACGGCTCCGGTGGCGCCGGCGTAATTGGCGAGCGACGTGTCCGAAATCGCCGTCGCGCTGTTATCGCTGAGCGAGGCTTGGAACCTGCCCTTGTATTGGTAAGCGCCCAAATAAACCTTCAGTTGGTTGGTCGCTGTTCCCGCCGGGACGGTGAACTGGAATCCGTTCACGTCGTTGGGAATAAACGGCCGTTGGACATAAACGCCGATGGGCGTGTTCGTGACGCCGGGCGTTTGAAATCCGTCCGCCCACGTGAAGCCGTACTCGGCGTCGGTTTGCTGGTAGGGGACCACGTAGGAAGTGAATTGGTTGTAGAGGACGACGTAGTGGCTGATTTTCGGCGAGACGGTCGCTTTGCGAGTGATGGTGTATTCCGTGTCCAGTCCCCAGTGGACCCAGTCGAGCTTGCCTTCGACGCTCAGGTTGACGTTCGACCCGGGCGCAATCGGAGTGGGCACGGCCGACAGCGTGGCCGCCACGGCTGACTCGCAGATTATCGTCAACCACACCGCTGCGAGCACGCACATCACGCGCGCCGCCAATTTGAGTATCGTATTCGCCTGCTGGTTCATTTTGAAAAGTCGCGCACCATAACTCACTCGACCCGGATGCGGTAGAAGCGTTCTTCCAACGCGGCGGCGGCAGGGTCGATGAGGTTGCTGAGGCCGCCGCTACCGGTGAAATTGGTCAACGGCTGCCAGTTGGTCGGGGCCATCGAGTCGGTGAACTCCACGAAGTAGTCGAGGCCGTAGTCGGTTCCGAACGAGAGGTTGAAATCACTGCCGGGCCACGTTGTGTTCAGAGGCGGCGATCCCGGTTGGATGACGGACACGGAGCCGAGCGTGACGTTTCCGAAAGTCGAATCGTAAATCAGATCGCCGAGGTACCGGATCGTCAGCGTCTGCCCGGCGGAGGCGGCGGCAAAGTCGAGCGTGAAGACGCCGAGCTTGTTGACACCCACGCTGATGACCGACGAGTTGATGTAGGAAGGCGCGCTGAAATCGCTCAACGACGCTTCGAACCTCCCGCGCGCAGCGAACGCGCCGGCGTAAACGCGCAATTTCCTGCGCATGGTATCCGCGGGAAGGGTGAGCTGGAAGCCGTTGCTCAGCCCCGTCATGTACACGGCCGTCTTGTTGTTGATGATGCTGGTTCTGGGCGGCGCGCCGTTGGTCCAGGTGTAACCCGAGAGGCTGTCGGTGAGTCGCTTCAGGAGAGAACTGGAGCCAATCGTTGCCATCATGCCGCTCGCCAGCGCCCCGCTGTTCAGGTGATCGAAGCTGCTCGTGGTTTGGTAGCCCCAGTGCGCCCAGTCCTGTTTGCCTTCCAGACTGAGATTCACCGTGGCGGGCGGCGTCGAGACCTTGCCGGACAACAATCCGCCACCGATGCCGACATGGAAGCTCGAATTTGTGGAAGTGTAGGTGAGGCCGCGGTCGTCCGTGGCCCGCGTGCCCAGCGTGTGGCGGCCGAGCGGCACGTTCGTCCACAGCAACTCATACGGCGCGTTCGTGAGTTCGCCGACTTTGCTTCCGTCCGCGAAGAACTCGACCTTCGCGATCGTTCCATCGTCGTCGGACGCGAAAGCCGAGATCAGCACGTCCGCCGGCGCGAGGAAGGCGGCGTTGTTCGCCGGGCTGGTGATGCCCGTCATCGGCGGATTGTTGTCGGTCACCAGCGTCGCGGCCTGGAGCGTGACGTTCGCAAACGGATCGTGCGATTCCGCGACCGTGTAGCGAATCACGAGCGACTTGCCGGCGGACGCCGACGAATACGTGAACGTGTAAACGCCGCCCGGGCCATTGGTCGCGTTATCGATGGAACTGTCGATCCGGATCGGCGCGGTGTAGTCGGTGAGATAAGCGCGCATCCGGCCGCGCGCGCCGAACGTGCCGACGTAGAGTTTCAACGTCTTCGTCGTCGTATCCGCCGGCGCGACCAACTCGAAACCGTTGCCCACGCCGACGAAGAAGACGCCCGTGAGGGTGTTGGTCGCCCCCGTCGTGGGCGTGCCATCGCTCCACGAGTAACCGTTGAAGTTGTCGATGTATTGATACGCCGGGCTGGAACCGAACACGGTGAAATTGTTCAGCAGCGGCACGACGCCCGCCTTGTGATCGAAACTGGCCGCGGTAAAGCGCCCCCAGTGCGCCCAGTCCGCCTTGCCTTCGGCGGTCAAATCCACCGCGGTGATGGACGAGATGACGCTGGCGTCCAGTGATCCACCGCTGGTCGTGACGAAAACTGAAACCGGCATCGACGTTGTCGCTCGTCCGCGGTCATCGGTCGCCACCGCGGTCAATGTTCGCGGGCCGACGTTCGTCGGCGACCAGACGAAACTGAATGGGGCGTTGGTCGCTTCGCCGATTTTCGTCGCAGCGTCGAAGAACTCGACTTTGGCGACGGTGCCATCCGGATCGGAAGCGGCCACCTCGATCACGGCGTTGGTAGGCCCGTTGTTTTGTGAGTCGTCCGCCGGACTGGTAATCGAGATGCGGGGCGCAAGATTGGCGAGAGTCGCCGCCTGCAATCGGACGCTGCCGCCCGCCAGGTCATGCATTTCCGCGACCGTGAATCGCGCAATCAACGTCTTGCCCGCGGATGCCGCCGAGTAGTTCAGGGTATATACTCCGTCGGCGTCTTTGTTGGAGCTGTCGATCGCAAGGTCCGTGAAGAGCGGCGCGCTGTAGTCGCTCACGTACGCGCGCAAGCGGCCGCGCGCAGTGTAGGTGCCCACGTAAAGCTTCAACGTCCGCGAGTTGGTATCCGCCGGGGCCGTGACCTCGAAACCATTGCCGAGGCCGAGGACGGCGATGCCGGTCCGGGTGTCGTTGACGGCGGGCGTTGGCGTCCCGTCGCTCCAACTGAAGCGGGTCGAGCCACTGTCATATTGGAGCACGGGACCCGAACCCACGAGCGCGTAGTTGCTGATCACCTGCGACACGACATCTTTGTGATCGAAGCTGCTCTCGTTCATCAATCCCC
>DATDFH010000091.1:0-3128 GCA_036522715.1 Verrucomicrobiia bacterium | reverse complement strand
CAATCCGCCGCGACTCAACAGCCGCTTCCGAAGTTCCATGTCGTTGTGCTCTTTGAAGACTCCGCGTTGCGTGACCGCGCGGCGCTGACCCTCGACCGCCTGGCCACCAAGCTCGGAACCGAATTGGAGTTCGAAGTCGAGCAGTGGCGATTCGACAGCCTGCCCGATCCGCACTTCGCATGGGACGCGACCGAATCCGCCGTGCACGCCGACGCGATCGTCTTTGCAATGCACGACGGCCACGACGCCCCCGCCACGATCAGGAATTGGGTCGAGACCTGGGCCGACTCGCGCGAGGTGGAGTCGGGCGCCATCGTCGGCATGATCGGACTGCAAGGTTCGCCCGCCGCGTGGGTGTCGCCCCGGCATCATTTCCTTCGGCACCTCGCCGAGCGCGCGCACATGGATTACCTGCCGGAAGGCTTTTTCAATCCCGACGAAGTCTCCGCCGCCGCAATGCACAAAATCATCGAGAAGACCGACGCGGTGACCACCGTCCTCAAGGAGATTCTCGATCATCCGCACTACACGCTGCACTGAACATTGATGGCCGCGCCGTTGCGCGCGGGAAATTGCGGTTTGGCGAAGCCGAGGTTGGTGCTAAGTATCCCCTGTGTTTGACGGCAACCTGATTCACGCCAGCGCCGGGGCCATTTGCATCCACGGCGCGCGCGAGCACAATCTCAAGGACATTTCGCTGGCGATTCCGCGCGGGCAATTTGTCGTCATCACCGGCGTCAGCGGGTCGGGAAAAAGCACGATCGCGTTCGATCTCCTCTTCGCCGAAGGGCAGCGGCGTTTCCTCGACTCGATGAGCACCTACGCGCGGCAGTTCGTCGAGCAACTCGCCCGGCCGGATGTCGATGCGATCATCGGCATTCCCCCGACCGTGAGCATCGAGCAGCGCAACTCGCGCGGCGGCGGCAAAAGCACGGTCGCCACGGTCACGGAAATCCAGCACTTCCTCCGGCTGCTCTTCGCGCGGCTCGGCACGCAATACTGTCCCGACTGCCAGCAGCCCGTCACCGGCCAGACGCGCGATCAACTCGCCGTGCAGCTTCGCGCCGAACTCAAGCGCCGCGGCGACCTGCTGCTGCTCGCGCCGGTGGTGAAGAATCGGAAAGGCTTCCACACCGACGTTGCCGAATGGGCCGCACGGCACGGCTATGCCGAGGTCCGCGCTGATGGGAAGGTTCACTCCACACGCAAGCGTTTGCGCCTCGACCGCTTTCGCGAGCACAACGTCGAGATCGTCACGGGCGTGCTCGAGTTTCGAACTCCACGTTCACGCAGTCAGGCAAAGATGCAAAGACCGCCTGAAGGCGGGACTCCAAACAAAGCTCACCAGGATCTCATCGAAGAGACGCTCAAGCTCGGCAACGGCACGCTCTTCGCCCTGGACAACCACGGCAGGCTGACCGTCCATTCGACCGAGCGGACGTGTGCCGGTTGTGGGCGGTCGTTCGAGCCGCTCGACCTGAAAAACTTCAGCTACAACTCACCGCAAGGTTGGTGCCCCAAGTGTCGCGGTTTCGGCGAACTTTTCTACCTGCCCGAAGTCGAGCGCGGCGCGAATGCCGAGGCCATCGAGGAAAGCTGGTGGGGCTGGGCCAACGAGCGCGAAATCTGTCCCGACTGCCAAGGCTCGCGCCTCAATCCGGTGGCCCGCGCGGTGCGCCTGCCGATTTTCAATTTCAAATCTCCAATTTCATATTCTCAATCCGCACGCCGCGAGCGCGCCCCGACGATCGATACCTTCAGCGCAATGTCCGTCGAGGCCGCATTCAACTTTTTCCGCGCGCTGAAACTTCGTGGGCGCGAGGCCGAGATCGCCCGCGACATCCTTCCAGAAATCCGGGAGAGACTGCGGTTCCTTGGCGAGGTCGGTCTCGGCTATCTCCAACTGGGCCGCGGTGTCACCACACTCTCCGGCGGCGAGGCACAGCGCATCCGCCTGGCCGCGCAGCTCGGTTCCAATCTCACCGGCGTCCTCTACGTGCTGGACGAGCCGACCATCGGCCTGCACGCGCGCGACAACCAGCAGCTTCTCGCCACCCTCGCCCGGCTGCGCGCGCGCGGGAACTCGCTCGTGGTCGTCGAGCACGACGAGGAAACGATGCGCCAGGCCGATTACATCATCGACCTCGGACCCGGAGCGGGCGTCAACGGCGGCCGTGTAGTTGCGGCAGGGACATTGAAAGAGTTGCTGGCGCACGGCCAGTCACTCACGGGCCAGTTGCTGCGGCAGCGGAAGAGTTATCCGACGCGTGGCGAGCGGCGGGCGGTTCCTTTCAAGAGCACGGAGTTTCTGACCCTTCGCCGCGCCTCGGTTCACAATTTGAAAAACCTCACCGCGCGTTTCCCGCTCCACCGCTTCGTGTTGGTCACCGGGGTGAGCGGATCGGGCAAGAGCACCTTGATCCGCGATTGCCTGCTGCCCGCGCTCGAAGCCCGACTCAAAAGTCAAAACTCAAAACTCAAAGCTTGTCCGCTCACCGGTCACGAGTCTCTGAGCGCCATCCATGAAGTCGATCAGTCACCCATCGGCCGCACGCCGCGTTCGACGCCCGCGACCTACGTCGGATTCTTCGACGACATCCGGCAGCTCTTCGCGCAGGTGCCGGAGGCGCGGCTGCGCGGTTACGGGCCGGGGCGATTTTCCTTCAACAGCGCGCAGGGCCGCTGTCCCGATTGCGATGGCGCGGGCGAGAAGAAGCTGGAGATGAACTTCCTCCCGCCGGCCTACGTCCGCTGCGAAACTTGTAGCGGGAACCGGTTCAATCCGGAGACACTCGACGTGCAATTCAACGGTCGCAACATCGCGCAAGTGCTCGAACTGAGCGTGGCCGAGGCGCTGGAGTGTTTCGCGGCCTTTCCGCGCATCCGCCGTCCGCTCGAAGCGCTGCGCGACACAGGGCTGGATTATCTCAAGCTCGGCCAGACCAGTCCGACCCTCAGCGGCGGCGAGGCGCAGCGCGTGAAACTCGTCACGCATCTGCTTTCCGGTTTGAAACCCGCGCCCGACAAGCTGCGGCACGCGAGTTCGAAACTTGAAACTCGAAACTCGAAACTCTTCATCCTTGAGGAGCCGACCATCGGCCTGCACATGAGCGACGTGCAGCGGCTTG